>NZ_JBGTFM010000423.1:0-2900 GCF_041747255.1 Blastomonas sp.
CGCGCCTTGGTCAGCGCGCCATAATGCTGCACCGTGTTGCGCTGGTCCGCCCATTCGGGCCCGGGGAAGCGGCGGCGGTCGACACGCGGCGGCAGGAAGGCTCCCTCGGGGGTGTACAGCGGCGCGGCCTCGCGGTTGTACAGATCGATCCGGCTCCAGAACGGGATGACTTCCACCCCGGCAGTGGGCTTCCACCGCGCCGCCAGCGCGTAGGAGCCGAAGAACGACTGGTTGCCCGGAGCGAGCTCATCGACGAACCCCGCCATGCCCGCGACCAGGCTGAGCTTGTCCTTGATCACGGGGATCTGCGCATCGAGCTCAAGCCGCCCGCCGCCCCAGCTGTTGAGGCCCAGCATGGTGCTGAGCACGAACTCGTTGCCAGCAGGCCGGATCTTGTAATCGACGATGCCCGTGGGTGCGGGGAACAGATAGTTCTGCGCGGTCAGCCCGACGCGCACGACATTGCTCTGCACCAGCCGGTCGGTGAACGAGGCGGGACGGTCGAAATACAGACCCTCCAGCCGGATGTTGTTCGCGGCGACCGGAGAGAACCCGCGCACATCGCTGCCGCTGTAAAGCCCGACGCGCTCGTTGCCGATGCTGGTGCCGAATGCGTCCTCGGCACCGACCGCGGCATTGTCGGTGACCCGCTGGGCGGACGCAGTCTCAGTCAGCCCTAGTGTCGCCGTCGTCAGCAGGAGCGAAACGCGGGACATTCGCCAGAATCGAGACGTCGAAAGGTCGTTCACTGAACAGATAGTCATAATAATACTCACGCAGTCGCGTATGATAGGCGCGGATGCGCTGTTGAAATTCAAGCTGGGCGGTGACGTCGGTCCCCGCCAGCGCGGTCATCGCTTGCGCGATCCCCGCCGGCGGCAGCAGCCAGCCCGCCGCCCGGGCATAGGCCGCACGGCCCGCAATGCCATCGCGATAGGCCTGCGACTGCTGGGCGACATGCAGATCGCCCAGATGCTGGAAAGCAAAATACCATTTGTAGTGGAAGGTCGGCGGTAGCGCGCTGCCGGGTTCGTGCTGCGGATAGAGCGCCAGGAACGCCTCCATCGTCTGCTCGCGCGGCCGATCCCATGCGCCGTGGACGAATTCGCGGTTTTCACGCGCCAGCTCTGCGCCATCGGGCACCGGCACGGACGCGTTGATTACCAGATTGGCCGCTGCGGGAACGACGAGCGTCAGCGCGAACCAGATCGAGGCCAGTGTCGCAGCGTTCACAACCGAGCTCGTGCCGCGCCGCGCCACAAGAAGGATGACCGCCGACCAGAACAGGCAGGCGAGCGTGATCAGCCCGCCGAACGCCAGTATCCTTGAAAGCTCGGTTCCCGCAAGAATTGCGCCCACCGCAAATGGGATCACTAGGGCGGCAAGCACCCCTGCTATCCGCACCGCGATCCGCACAGTCCACAGCCGCCGTCGCGCACCAGGCAGTGAGGACAGCATGAACAGCCGTCCCGCCTCGCGCTCGCCCGACCACACATCGTGCAGCAGCGCGATCAGCACCAATGGCGCGATATAGATGGTGATGAACACCAGATCGAACCGCCCGGCCAAGGACAATTCGGGGTTGGCGCTCTCGTTTTCATAGAGCTGCGCTTCGAGCGACAGCGAGCGGACCCGCAGGATCGCAGGCGCGATGTCGCGGTTGCCAAGCGCGGCAAAAGCGAGATCCGACGGCGGGTCCCAGACCGGCTGGAAGCCATAATAGGCACCATATCCCGCGTCCTCGACAAAGCCCGCCACCGCCGCCTCTTCGGCGGGCTGGCCTGCAAGCATCCGATCGATCATCGCCTGGTCTCGGGCGACATTGGCCAGGCCGATCGCCACGCCCGCTGCGGCGAAAACCGCCAGCAGGACGAGCGCGACGATTGCAGCGCGGTTGCGCCCCAGCAGCCAGATTTCGCGTATCACGTTGCTCATGCGCCGTGCCTTTCCATCCGTCGCGCAGCCCAGGCCAGCACGCCAAAGCCCAGCGCGATCCACAGGACCACCAGCAGCAGCGATGGCACCATCGCCGTCATCCGCGCCGAAGGAGAGGGTGCGGCGAAGTCAAACTCGGGCATGGTCTTCCAGAAGTCGGCGGATATTCGTGTGCGCCGGTCGGCGAGCGGATCCTTGCTGCGCGCGGCATCGTCTGCGCCGGAAACTGCGGTGGCCTGCAGGCCATTGAGCCTCTGCACCAGATCGAAGCGATAGGCTTCGGCTGCATTCATGAACGCGGTGTGCGTTGTGAGGTCGGTAGCCGCGCCCACCATCGATGCATTGCGCACCGAAAGCGCCGGACTCAGCACGCCCGCCCAGCCCAGCCAGCCCGACTGGCGCTGGCGGATGGCATCGGCGCGCGCGGAATAGTCCTTGAACAGCTCCGATGTGACCCGCTCGCCCTCTTGCGCTACGTATCCGCGATAGTTGAACGGCAGGTCTTCGGTGCGGCTGACCCCGTATTTCTTCAGGGTCTCGGCCTTGAACGCAGCGAAATGCGGATCGTCGGGGTTATGGCTGTCACCGATGCGGCGCAGATCAGCGGAGATCGCAAGCTCGGTATCGACCCGGCTGGGTAACGGATCGGCAACTCCGGCAATGCCTGCAGCCGCGCGCGGCAACAGCACGACGATCAACGCCCAGGCGGAGATCAGCGCAATCAGCGCACCTTGCGATGTCCGAGCAATGCCTGACACGGCAACGATGCCCAGCACCCAGGCTGCGAGATACCCCGCATAGGCCAGCGCAATGACCACAGCGATGCCGCCTTCGTGTTGCTGGCGCAACGCGGCCCAGGCCAGTGCGATCAGCGCAGGCATCAACGCCAGCAGCGCGACAACGCCCAGCGCCATCGCCTTGCCGCCCAGGATACTCCGCGCACTTGCGCCATGCGCCGCCAGGGC
>NZ_JBGTFM010000424.1:0-2828 GCF_041747255.1 Blastomonas sp.
CCGATCTGGCGCAATCGCCAGCAGCCCGCTTTCGCCCTCCACCATGATGCTGCGTGCCTCGCCAAGATTGGCGGCGACCAGCGCGATGCGGGCGCTGGCATCGGCTTCGGCAATTCCGCGCACCCATTCTGCGCCCGCGCGCGTCTTGCCAAAGCCACGCCCTGCCATGGTCAGCCAGATCCGCCAATTGCCCGGCGGGGCAAGCTGCTGCGGACGTGCCCAGAACGCCCAGTTGCACAGCGTCAGCGCCGCCTCATCATTGTCCAGCGCATCAAACCAGGCATCAAAGGCCGCAGGTTCAAGCCGGGCCAGCCGTTCGGCCAGCGAAATGTCTTGCATCAATCAGGCTGCGGGTCGCCGCCCGCGCCATCAGCGGTTGAGGCATTCAGCCGAGCCCTGATCAATTCCAGCTTGGCCGCCAGCCGGTCGCGTGCTCCGGTAAGATTGGCCATTGAAGCAGCGGCGCGATCGTCGCCCTCACGCACCAGCCCCGCCTTGTAGGCCATCAGCATCTTGAGGCTTTGTGCGTCATCATACTCGGTCATCCGCCCTTGCTTGCCATCGGCGCGCTTATAGGGCTTTTTAACGCCAAAGCGCGCACGGCCGAGCATCTCAAGCTCAAGATCGGTATAGCCTGAGACCGCCGCATCGGCCCAGGCCTGCGCAAAATCCGCGTCAACCGAGCGTAGCCGATACACCTGCCCGCGCGTCACGCCGGCCCGCCGCGCTGATTTCGACACGTGGGAGGTTTCAGCCAGATGATCCAGAAACGCGGCGATGCGCTCCGGGGTGAGGGGCTCGGACAAACGGCTTGGCTCCGCGATCAGCAATGTGAGGGGTGGCACGATTGGCACCGGGCAAACCGCCCGAATCGCTTCATCCCGATCTTCTGTATATTTGCCATAACAGCGTGACGCTGTCAAGCAAAAACAACCTATCTGGTTACCTCATCGCGCAGGGCGATCAGTTCCGCATTGGTGGCGAGTTGATCGGCGACATAGCTTGCGGCTGCGCTGGCCTGCTTGCGGCCGAGGTGCCAGTCGAGGATCTGCATGCCGGGCATGATCGGCGGCGAGAGCAGGATATCGCTCTCCCGCAGCATCGAGCGCGATGCAATTCGGCTGGCGACAACCATCGATCGTTGCATGATTTCGACAATCGAGGGGAAATCGCTGTTCGATTTTCGGCGCAGCAGCAGGTCGCGGATCAACTGCCCCCGGCGGCGCAGCGCGCCATAAGCCGCCTGAATGCGCCATGTCTGCCCCGCCGCACCCAGTGTCACAACGATGTTGGGGCCGGATTTGAGCGCGCGCATGGTCACGACGGGCACATTATCGAGCACCCCGCCATCGACCAGAATATTGCCTTCATCATCAATGAACGGCGGCAGGATGGTGGGCAGCGAACCCGATGCGCGCACCGCATGCCACAAGGGGCCGCGCCGGTGGACATGCAGGTCGTTGGTCGACAGGTTGGTCGATATTGCAAAGAAATTGACCGGCTGGTCGGCAATATCGGCGGTGCTGTAGCGCGCGGCCAGCTCGGCATCGAACACCGCCGGGTCGAGCAGTGAATGCACCGGCACGGTGAAGCGGCGCATCGCCTTGGCATCGATGAACATCGCCTCGACCTGATCGAGCGTTTGCGCCACGCTTAACCCCTGCGCAATCGCCGCACCCATCGCTGCGCCAGCGCTGGTGCCGCCGATCACGTCAATCGGGATCCCGGCTTCCTGCAGCCCCCGGATCACCCCAAGGTGTGCGCAACCCAATGCACCGCCGCCCGCGAGCACCAGCCCGACCGCGCGCCCGGTCAGAAACCGCGCGACACGGGCAAAGTCAGCGTCGCAATCGAGCGCCAGATGATGGTGCAGATGCGGGTCACGTGCATCCAGCCACGCCCGGGTATTGCGGATAGGATCGCTGCCGCTGTCGCGCAACACCAGCAACGTGCGGTTGGCGGGCTCGATCAGGCCGCAGCCGATCTGTTCAACAGGGTTGAGCGCATGGCTGCCATCGTTGCTGGCGATCATCAGCAAGCCATCCGCATTGCGGCAGGCCAGCGCGCTCCATTCCACGTCACCGCTGGTGTCCACCAGAATATAGCCGCGCCGCGATTCGTGCTCGCGCAACATCTGCTGATAGGTCGAGGCTGGCCCCGGCGGCGCATCCGATTCGCGCAGCAACATGACATGCCGGTCGTCTGGCACCAGTCGCCGAATCGCGTCGACCAGCCGCTCCAGCACCGCCGGTGCGATGCGACTGCCTCCCGCCGCTGTCACCGCAATGACGCGGGGTAGCCGCGCCTCCATCGGCGGAGTTTTGGCGGTGACCGCAGCCAGCCGCTGCGTGACCGCGGTCAGGATGGCTGGCACGAGCTGCGGATAATCTGCAACCACCGCATCATAACATTCACGATCGAGCGCCATGACAACGCTGTCGCGGCTCGCCTGCAGCGTGGCGGTGCGCGTGCCACCGCCGAAAAAGGCGAGTTCGCCCACCGGCTCTCCTGCCTCGATTTGTGCCACCGCCTTGCTGCCGGTCGGCGATTCGATGACCACACGAAAGCGTCCGGTCTCGACAAAATACAGCGTATCGGCGAGATCGCCCTGGCGCACCAGAATGTCGCCCGCAGCGACCTCAACCCGCCGCGCCTTGGTGCTCAACGCATCGATGGCTGTTTGATCGACGTCGGCGAACAGCCCCGATTGCATCCAGTCACGCAGACTGCTGTCAGATGGGTGCGGACCGGGCTCTGGCATGTTCGAGTCTCCTGAGCGGGCCACGCGCAGGCATGTGCAGCCCCGGGTCGATCAAAATGGCAGGCCC
>NZ_JBGTFM010000425.1:0-5722 GCF_041747255.1 Blastomonas sp.
TGGATCCGGTCCGCGAACTCCCATACTGGCCCGCAGCTATGGCGCTGCTCATCGAGGCCGGACAGATGACAGCATCCGACTACGTGCCAAAATACCCCGATTTAACGCTTGCATCCAAAGGGGCGTCCACAGATGTCATTCTTGAAACGACCCCATCGTCGACATCCAAACCGGGGATGCTGCACCCGAAATGCGGACGAAATAGGTGAGGGAGCCGCCGAGCGGCTCCCTCGCGCTTTAGGTCAGAACCTTGCGGAACGTGACCTTGTCGTCTCCGTCCGACCAGTAGTCGCGTATGCGCGCTTCCCGCTCATATCCGAGCATGTCGTAGAATGCGCGCGTTCGTTCAAAGTCATCCTTGCCCGACGTGTCGACGAGCAGAATGCGAGCGCCTACCTCGGCAAGTTGCGTTTCCACGGCCTCCATAAGTTGGCTGCCGAGACCCGCACCGTGTCGTTTGGGATCGATGGCTATCATTAGCAAGTTCCAAACGCCTTCGGCCATTTCCTCGGGAACGAAGTAGCAAGCTGCATCGACTTGGCCATCGTCGAAGACAAGCCAACGCTGGTCGTCGTCCCCGTCGAAGAAGGCTGCCGTCAGGTCAGGCAAAATCTCGGGAGGAAACATCGCGTTTTCGTCGACTAAATAGGCGACTCGTTCAAGGTCGCGCCGCTCAAGCGGTCGGATACATTCTTTTTTCATGATAAAGCTTTCGGAAAAATTTGGACACGTGAAACTTATTGGCAAAGCCGAGCTTGCCATCGGTTTCTTCAGCAAGCCGAACCTTCGCGGTTCAGCCGTTCAGTCGGGTCGTGTTCACAAATTCTCCGTTTGCCCTTGGTGAGCCCCGACATTTTGCCCTATTCGCAACGAAGCTACAATGCCAATGACGCAATCTCGGACTTCATCACCAAATGCCGCCATTCCGAATTCCAAACATAAAAGATCATCAATCCCTAACACCATAACGTCTCAAAGCTGCCGTTGAACGGCTGCATAACCCTATTTCAGCCCCACCAACGGCTCTGTCAGCAGCGGCGGCATCCAGCCATGCTCTCCCCGCTCAGCCGTCCCTAGATTCGCGATCTCTTCTTCGAACAGCCCGACACGCTTTTTCCAGCGGTAGTGCGTCGGCGCGGAGAAGATGCCTTTGCCGCGGGCCTTGCCGTAGCGGGTCCAGAAGCGGATGGCGGCTTGCGGGTCAACACCGGCATTGGCCAACAACCAGATTGACAGGCGGTCAGCTTCAATTTCGGTGGCCAAAGTCAGCCGCGCATTACGGCCCAATTGCTGCATCAGGCCGCGCTGGATGCCTGCCTCGTTCAGCCGCCTGCGATGTTCGAGCAGATTGTGCGCCAGTTCGTGCGCCAGTATCGCCGCAAGTTCGTCATCGTCGTGCATGAAGTCCAGCATCGCGGTGGTGATGCTGGCAGTGTCACCATTGGCCGACGCGCCATAATTGGCGGTCGCCCGCAGTTCAAACCGGGTGCGGCAGGCGGGCGTGCCGGCTAGCGTAAGGTCAATTATTGCGCCGTCGCGCAGCACGGTCAGCGTCACTGGACCGGTGTCGAGCGCGGTGCGCAGCATAGCATCGGCCCAAGCGACCGGGCGATAGGCGTCGGGCTGGTCGATGTCGGCTAGCGCTGCCTCGCTTGGCGTGAAATCTCTGCCATTCAACGCGACCAACGCGTCATCTTGCCTGAGCCCCGCCAGTGCAGCCGGACCACCGGGCACCAGCGCCAGCACCGCGAAATCGCGCGCGAAGCCAAAAGCCGCTCTGGCACCGGCCTCATCGCCATACTGGCCGATGTGATGCAGCATCAGCCCCGCTGCATTCTCCCGTGATCGGCAAAATGGGGCATTTGCAGTGGCAAGGCGGTGACCAGTTGTGAGCACCCGCTGATCTGCGGCGCGCAGCGCGTGAAACGGATTGCTGACCGGCACGGCGTGCGCTGGCAAGGCCAGCACAGCGAATATCAACAGGAGCAGCGCCTTGATCTTTGCAAAGCCGCGCTGGCGCATCACGTCTATCCCGTCAGCGATCAACCGGCGGCCTTTTTGGCGCGCGCCTCGTCAACCGCCGCCTTCAATTCGTCAAAGCCGACCGCGCCATTGAGGATGCGGTTGCCCACCACCCAGCTGGGCGTGCCGCTGAATTCAAGCTGCTGCGCGATGCGGATGTTGGCATCGATCTGGGTTTTGGCCGCGCTGCTGGTCGCAAACTTGCGGGCTGCCTCGATGTCCAGCCCTGCCTTGCGCGCGGCCTGTTCGATGGTCGACTGGCTGGGCCGCCCGGCATCGAACATCGCCTTGTAAAAGGCGAAATATTTGCCCTGCTGCGCCGCTGCCATCGCCCACGCGGCGGCCAGCGAGCTTTCGTCCGACAAGATCGGCAGTTCCTGAAACACGATCTTGAGGTTTTTGTCTTCGCCTATCAAACGCTGAACATCGTTGACGCTTTGCTTGCAAAAGCCGCAGGCAAAATCAGAGAATTCAACCAGCACGATGTCGCCATCGGGGTTGCCCGCAAATGCCCCGGCGAGCGGTGTTTCGATGGTGCTGCGCACAGCATCAATGCGTTTGGCCGCCTGCCGGCTTTGCAGCATCTGCACCGCCTCCGGTATGATCTCCGGATTTTCGAGGATATACGCGCGAACAATCGCCTCAATTGCCTGCTTTTCCTGCACGTTGATGCCCGCCGCCTGTGCCGCGGCTTCGGCGGTCTGCCCGGCCTTGGTCGGGGGCGTTTTAAGGCTGCCGCCCTGCCACATAAAGGTGCCGACGGCAGCGGCGAGGGTCAGCAATCCGGCGATAGCCATAAACAGCCAGGTCCTTGTTCTTGGCGCGTCAGCGGCGGTGTGGCGTTCGGGCATGACGGGCTTTCGGTTCTGTAAGGGGTTGTGGGGTGAACGCTGCGGATCGCCGGGGCTTAGCGGCGGCGGGCCTGTCGTTCAACTGCGTCGCGCGCCAATATGGCGATATCCTGCGCCCTGATCCAGTCGGGACTCCCTTGCGGCAGATTGGTCATCGCCTGTTCGGCGCTGCGCAGCGCCAGAGGAGCGTTGCCCTGCAGCACGTAGCGTTCTGCGCTCGCCAGCGCGGCGCGGGGGGTATCGCCCCGGTTGGCGTAGACGACACCAAGCTGATACCAGGCAAAGGGATTGGCGGCATCGCGCGCCACCGAGGCGCGCAGCACGCGCTCGGCTTCGGGAAGGTTTTCAGGGTCTTCGGTCGCGATCAGCGCATGACCATAGACGCCCGCGATCAGCGGCTGGGCGTTGGTGCTGGCAACCGCCTTGCGCAAGGGAGGAATTGCCTCTGCCGGGCGGCCCGATTCGAGCAGGATCTGGCCATAGATTTCAAGAAAATACGGATCATCGGGTGACTCGTCGAGCAGCGATCTGGCAGCTTCGAGCGCCTTTTCAGGATAAGCGCTCTTGTGCCAGGCATAGGCACGGGCATAGCGCGCGGGCACGCTCTGGTCGCTTTCCGGGTAATCGCGCAAGGTTTCTGCCGGGTCCGCAACATAGCCGACCAGCTTTGCCTTTACGCGTTGAAACCGCGCTTCCAGTTCGGGATCGATGGGCCGTTCATAGGCCGGGTCGTTCTCGTAGATTTCCTGCAACAGCGTGATGCGTTCACCCGAAAGCGGGTGCGAGCGATTATAGCTGTCTTCCTGCGGGATCGCGAGGCGGAACTCCAGGTTTTGCAACCGCTTGAAAAAGTTGATCGACCCCTTGCCGGTCAGCCCCGCTTCCGCGAGGTATTTTGCGCCGGCAACGTCAGCCCCGGCCTCCTCGTTGCGGGTGTGCGCCAGAAACTTGCCGAGCGCGGCCTGCTGGCCTGCACCCATGATGCCGAGCCCCGCCTCGCCAGCGCCTGCGGCGACGGCGGCGATGCCCAGCAACAGCGACAGGATGGTGATTTTCGATGCGCGCGCCGCGCCTTCCGACCGGGTGATCGAATGGCCAAGCGCGATATGGCCAAGCTCGTGCGCGATCACCCCCTGCACCTCGTTGACGTTGCCCGCTGCCTCGATCAGCCCGCTGTGGATGTAGACATCCTGCGTGCCCGCGACGAACGCGTTGATGCTGCGGTCATTGATCACAACCACGTTCACGTTGGAGGGCAGCAGCCCGGCGGCGCGGATCAGGTCGCGCGACATGTCGTTCAGCAGCGCCTCGGTCTCGGCGTCGCGCAGGATCGACTGGGCGGTCACCGGCTGAATGGCGAGCACCAGTGCCGCGCACACCGCGACCGCGCGGGCGATCAACCGCATCACCGGGCGGGAAGAACTTGCAGACTGTGCGTGAGTTGCCACCTGTTCAAGCGCTCCGAAGGATCAGCATTGTCCCTGCCCGAATGACCGGCAAGCGATGAATGCAGCATGAAAAACCATAGCTGCATCAACCGTAGCGCGGCTTGCGTTCAATAGACAGCCCGTGGGCAGTGGCTTGCGCCAAACCGGGCCGGGTATCCAACCGGCCGAGACGCCAGGCTACAGCACATATTTGCTGAGATCGGTGTTCTTCGAAATGCCGGTCAGTTGCTGGTGGACATAATCGGCATCGATGCTCAGCGTCTCGCCGCGCCGGTCCTCGGCGTTGAAGCTGATGTCTTCGAGCAGCTTTTCCATCACCGTCTGCAGGCGGCGAGCACCGATATTCTCGACCGTTTCGTTCACTGTAGCGGCGATCTGCGCAACCGCGTGCAGCGCCTCGTCAGTAAACGTCAGCGTGAGTTCTTCGGTGCCCAGCAGCGCGCTGTATTGCTCTGCCAGATTGGCTTTGGTCTGGGTGAGGATGTGGAAGAAGTCATCCTCGGTCAGCGCCTTCAGCTCGACCCGGATCGGCAAACGGCCCTGAAGTTCGGGCAGCATGTCGCTGGGCTTGGCGACATGGAACGCGCCCGATGCGATGAACAGCACATGGTCGGTTTTCATCGGGCCATATTTGGTGGCGACGGTCGTGCCTTCGATCAGCGGCAGCAAATCGCGCTGCACGCCTTCGCGGCTGACCGATCCGCCGCGCACATCAGACACCGCGATCTTGTCGATCTCGTCCAGAAACACGATGCCGTTGGCCTCTGCATCGGCGAGCGCGACGCGCGCGACATCGTCCTGGTCCATGCGCTTTTCGGCTTCTTCCTCGATCAGCTTGTCCCACGCATCGGCGAGACGCATCTTGCGCGGCTTGGTGCGCTTCTGGCCAAACGCCTTGCCCATCATGTCGGAGAGGTTGATCATGCCGACCTGGCCGCCCATGCCGGGGATCTCCATCGGCATATTGGGGGCGTCCTCCACCTCGATTTCGACCTCGGTGTCATTCATGTGATTGTCGGTGATGCGCTGGCGAAAGCTCTGCCGCGTCGCCTCGCTGGCGCTGTCACCGACCAGCGCGTTGAGCAGGCGTTCCATCGCGGCCTCCGATGCCGCTTCGCGCACCTTCTCGCGGCGGCGGTCCTTTTCCAGCCGCACCGCGTCCTCCACCAGATCGCGGGCGATCTGATCGACGTCGCGGCCGACATAGCCAACCTCGGTAAACTTGGTTGCTTCAATCTTGATGAACGGCGCATCGGCGAGCTTGGCCAGTCGCCGCGATATCTCGGTTTTGCCGCAGCCAGTCGGCCCAATCATCAGGATATTCTTGGGCGTCACCTCGTCGCGCAGCTCGGCGGGCAGCCGCTGCCGCCGCCAGCGGTTGCGCAGCGCGACCGCGACAGC
>NZ_JBGTFM010000426.1:0-7613 GCF_041747255.1 Blastomonas sp.
GGCACCACGCGCTGCTTGCCGCCCTTGCCGGTGATGCGCAGCGTTTCACCCAGCGGCAGCGACGCGCCGGTGAGCCCCGTTGCCTCGCTGATTCGAAGCCCAGCGCCGTAAAGCAACATCAGCACCGCCCAGTCGCGCGCCTGCACCCAGGGCGGCGCACTGCGCTCGGCCATCGCAGCTCCCAGCGCCATGATGTCATCTGGCGCAATCGGGCGCGGCAGGCTGCGTTTCATGCGCGGTCCCTTGATCTGCGGCAGGCTGGACTGGGTTTCACTCTGGCTGGCGACGAAGCGCAGGAAGGCGCGGATTGCCGAAAGTTCGCGCGCGGTGCTGCGGTTGGCGAGGCCCTCTCCGCGCCGCATCGCTAGAAAGGCGCGCAGATCGGCCTGGCTGATCATGCCGAGCCGCGACGCAACGGGCCGCTCGCCCCAATGCTCGGCCAGAAACGCCAGCAACCGCTCTGCCGTCGCGGCATATGCGCGCACGGTGTGCTGTGAGCGCCGCCGGTTGTCGGTAAGGTGGGCGCGCCATTGTTCGGTGAGGGCTGGGCCGGGAACCATGGCTACGACCCTATCAGGCGTCGCGATTGCTCTCAACGCTGACGATCTCGGCCAAGATGGCGTTGAGCACTGGCATGCCCGCAGGTGTAACAATTAATCGCGCGCTCTCCAGCGTAACAAGGCCATGGCCAGCGAGGCGCTGAGTGGCGGACAGGTCAATCAGTTGCGCGTGGCCAAAGCCGGTTCGCGCCGCCAAAGCGTCAAGATCGACCCCCTCTGCCAGCCGCAGCCCCATCAGCAGCGCCTCCGCCGCCTGCGTCGCAGCATCGAGCGGGCGTTCAACCGCAAGGCCATGGCCGTTGCGCGTCATGGCCGACAGATAGTTTTCAGGTTTGCGGTGGCGCTCGGTCGCCATGCCGCCACGCCGTCCATGCGCGCCGGGACCGATCCCGGCATAATCGCCATAGCGCCAGTAGGTGAGGTTGTGGCGGCTCAGTTCGCTCGTCCGCGCATGATTGCTGATCTCATAGGATGGCAGACCTGCCGATGCGGTCATGGTCTGGGTCAGCGCATAGAGATCAGCAGCATGGTCGTCGTCAGCAGGCACAATGTCTCCGCGTCGCACCATGGTTTCAAAGCGTGTCCCCGGCTCAATCGTCAACTGATAGAGCGACAGATGACCGGTGCCGAGTGCCAGTGCGCGCGCCAGATCGGCTTCCCACGCGGCCATTGTCTGTCCAGGCAGCGCATAAATCAGGTCGAACGACACACGGGCGAATTGCTGTTGCGCGAACTGCAACGCCGCCAATCCCTCGCGCGCGCCATGGGCACGACCCAGAAAGGTCAGTGCATCGTCGTTAAACGCCTGCAGGCCAAGCGACACGCGATTAACTCCAGCCCACGCCAGATCAGCAAAGCGCGCCGCCTCAACCGAGGAGGGATTGGCCTCCAGCGTGATTTCGATGTCGGGATCGAGCGCCCAGTGCCGGGCAGCGGCATCAACCAGCGCGGCAACCAACTGCGGCGGCATCAGCGATGGTGTTCCGCCACCAAAGAAGATTGACCCCAGTGTCCGCCCCGGTAGCAACGCCGCCTCATGCGCCATATCGGCCAGCAAGGCACCCAGCCAGATATCGTTATCAATGCCATTGCGGACATGGCTATTGAAGTCACAATAGGGGCATTTGGAGACGCAGAACGGCCAGTGGATGTAGAGCGCCAGCGGCACGGACAAGGCGTTCAAAAACAGGCCTCGACCAGCTTGGCAAAGGCATCCGCGCGGTGGCTAATCGCGTGCTTGTGCGCCGGGTCCAGCTCGGCAAAGGTTTGGTCAAAGCCATTCGCGACAAACACCGGGTCGTAACCAAAGCCAAGGGTGCCGCGCGGTGGCCAGGTCAGCGCACCAGCCACGCGGCCTTCAAAAATCTCATGGTGTCCATCGGGCCAGGCGAGCGCCAAGGTGCAGATGAAATAGGCGCTGCGGTCGGCATCGGGGCCAAGCTCAGCGAGCTTGCCTTCAACCTTTCCCATCGCGAGATACCAGTCGCGGCCCGGCGGACCTTCGAAGCGCTGCCGCTCTGCCCAATCGGCGGTATACACTCCCGGCGCATCGCCGAGCGCCGCAACGCACAACCCGCTGTCGTCCGCCAGCGCGACGCAGCCTGACCCCTCTGCCGCAGCGCGCGCCTTTAACAGCGCGTTTTCAGCAAAGGTTATGCCCGTCTCTTGGGGTTCGGGCAGACCGAGATGACTCGCCGAGACAGGTTCAATACCAAAGGGCTCAAGCAATGCGCGTATCTCGCGCACCTTACCCGCATTATGGCTGGCGATGACGAGGCGTCCGGGGGTGAGCTTGCGCGCTTTCATCGTGGATCAGGCGCCCGCCCCCTGCTGGACAGCTTTATCCTGCGCGGCAAAAATCTCGGCGCAGCCGACGCGGGCAAGCCGCAGCAGACGCAGCAACGCCTCCTCGTCATAGGGCGCGCCTTCAGCCGTGGCCTGCGCCTCGGCGATGTTGCCGCCTTCGATCAGCACGAAATTGGCATCAGCTCCGGCGTTCGAATCCTCAATGTAATCCAGATCGAGCACCGGCGTGCCCTGATAGATGCCGCAGCTGATCGCGGCGACCTTGGCGGTGATTGGATCGTCCTTGATCAAACCCTTGGCGATCAGACCATTGACGGCAAGCCGCAGTGCTACCCATGCGCCCGAGATCGAAGCGGTGCGCGTGCCGCCATCGGCCTGCAACACGTCGCAATCGATGGTGATCTGGCGCTCGCCCAGCTTTTTCATGTCAACGACGGCGCGCAGCGAGCGGCCGATCAGCCGCTGGATTTCCTGCGTCCGGCCCGACTGCTTTCCCTTGGCGGCCTCGCGCTGGCTACGCGTGTGGGTTGCACGCGGCAGCATTGAGTATTCGCCGGTAACCCAGCCCTCGCCCTTATTCTTGAGCCAGGGGGGCAAACGCTCTTCGATGCTTGCGGTCACCAGCACCCGGGTATCGCCAAAGCCAATCAGGCAACTGCCCTCGGCGTGCTTGGCAAAGCCGGTTTCGATGGTGATGGGGCGCATTTCGTCAGGAGCGCGGCCAGATGGGCGCATAGGTGATTCTCCACTTGGGGGTAAGAATGATTGATCGCGCCGATAGCCCGACCGGATGGCAATGGAAAGGACCAAGCCACTTGCCAATGCTGCGCAAAGCTGGCAATGGCCCGCCTCGCCAGATGGTCATGGGCGATTAGCTCAGTTGGTAGAGCATCTCGTTTACACCGAGAGGGTCGGCAGTTCGAGCCTGTCATCGCCCACCATGGCCGCATCGCCGGGCACGATGTTGCCCCTGCGACACAGTTTCAACCATAAATGCAATCCGAGCCTGCCCGTTCAGCGCGCCGACAGGTTTCGCGCGCATATTCCCTCGTCATGTCGAGCATGTTCCTGATCGCGATGGCCTCCTCCAGCCTCACATTTGGTGAGCCAGTCATGCTGGTGGCCGATGATCGCCGGACAACACCGTCCGATTGCGTCGGCAAACGGCGCGCTATGCCTATGTTGGTGCGCGGCGCCCGCCAGAATCAACGCCCCTGTGTGGTCATCCTTCCCATCCTGATGTGAGGCATGTCGCTCAGCCTTTGGCGAGCGTTTCTTCCATCAGGGCCGCGGCGCGGGTGCCGTTCCAGTCCATGCCGCCGATCATTCGCCATACTTCCTTGCCCTCGGCATCATACAGCACGGTGGTCGGCATCACGCCCGTCAGATAGCTGAACCCAAGGTTGTTTTCCGGGTCAACAAACGGTTCGATCTGCTTGAACCCGTTGGTGGCGAAGAACGGCTTGATCGCATCGAGGTTGGCCATGTCCTGCGACACAGTGAGCACTACCAGCCGGTCTTTCTCACGAATGGCCAGCGCATCGAGCGTTGGCATTTCAACCACGCACGGCGCACACCATGTCGCCCAAAGATTAACCAGCACGGGCTTGCCCTTGAACGCGGCCAGACTGGTGGGCTTGCCATCGGGATCGTTAAAGCTGACATCGGGCGCGGGCTTGCCACGCTGCGAAATGTCGAGCGTTCCCGACAATGGCACCGATGGCGCAGGTTTGTCGGTTGCTTTTTCGGCGTCAGCGGCTTGCCCGCTGGCAGGCGATTGCCTATCGCACGCGCCACACGCCAGTGCAGCGACGGCCAGCAATGGCCATGCCGCTGTTCTGCAAGATCGGGCGAAACGCATGGACAATAACTCCAACAGCATGTGGGGCGGACGGTTTGCCGCCGGACCATCCGACGTGATGCGCGCCATAAATGCTTCCATCCCGTTCGACAAGGCGCTGTGGCGGCAGGACATCGCCGGGTCGCTCGCGCATGTCGCGATGCTGGGTCGGCAACAGATCATCAGCGCTGCCGATGCCGAAATCATCACAGCGGGCCTCAATCAGATCGGCGCCGAATATGCCGAGCATGGCGTGGCGGAGGACTGGGCGCTGGAAGACATCCATATGCATGTCGAGGCGCGGCTTGCCGAACTGATCGGACCCGTCGCGGGCAGGTTGCATACCGCACGCTCGCGCAACGATCAGGTCGCGACTGACTTTCGTTTGTGGGTCCGCGATGCCTGCGATGCAGCAGATGCGGCACTGCACGCACTGCAAACTGCGCTGGTCGCGCGCGCTGAGGAACATGTAGCGTCGATCATGCCGGGCTTTACGCATCTGCAGATTGCGCAGCCGGTGACGCTCGGTCACCATCTGCTCGCCTATTTTGAAATGTTCGCGCGTGACCGCGACCGGTTCGCCAGTGCCCGCGCGCGGCTGAACCAGTGCCCGCTCGGCTCGGCTGCGCTTGCCGGCACCGGCTTTCCGATTGACCGCGATGCAACCGCAGCGGCGCTGGGCTTCGATGGTCCGACTGCCAATTCACTCGATGCAGTGTCGGACCGCGATTTCGCGATCGACTATCTGAGCGCTGCGGCGCAGACCGCGCTGCATTTGTCGCGCCTGGCTGAAGAGTTCATCATCTGGGCGAGCCAGCCCTATGGCTTCGTGCGCTTGCCTGACAGCTTTTCGACTGGCTCATCGATCATGCCACAAAAGCGCAATCCCGATGCCGCCGAGCTTGTGCGCGGTCATGCCGGACGGATCGTTGGCTGCCAGACCGCGCTGATGATCACGATGAAGGGCCTGCCGCTCGCCTATTCCAAGGACATGCAGGACGACAAGCCGCCAGTGTTTGAGGCTGAAGGCCTGCTGATGCTGTCGCTCGCCGCGATGACCGGCATGGTCGCAGACACCGGGTTCGATACGACGGCGATGCGCAAAGCGACTGAACGCGGCTTTGCCACCGCGACCGACCTTGCCGATTGGCTGGTGCGGCAGGCGGATATCCCGTTTCGTGAGGCGCACCATATCACTGGCGCGGTGGTCAGGCTGGCGGAAGACAAGGGCGTCGCGCTCGACGCGCTTGCGCTTGCCGATCTGCAGGCAATCGATGCGCGGATCACGGACGCGGTTTACGGAGCGCTGTCGGTCGATGCTTCGGTCGCGAGCCGGACCAGCTATGGCGGGACCGCGCCCGATCAGGTAAGGCTGCAGATTGAACGGGCCAGAACCTATCTGTCCGAGCGCACCACCGCTGCCGGAGAAACGCTGTGATCTGTAAGACGAACACTGGCAGACGTATGCTGCTGATAGGCTGTGCCGCGCTCGCGCTGGGCGCTTGCGGCAGCCGCCAGAAGCTGACGGCAGTAGAAGGGACGGCACCTGTGCCGCGTGCTTATGGCGCTGAAAAGCCTCAAAGTGTTGACGAACTGCTCAAGCCATCCGCGCAGGCGCGCCCGGAACGCAATGTCGAACTGCAACGCCGTTCACAGGCGCGTGAGGATGATCCATTCGATCTTCCCCCGGATTAACAGGGCCGCATCTCTTCATGGATCATTTTTCATTGCAGCACGGGCAACTGTTTGCCGAGCAGGTTCCTTTCCGTACGATTGCCGATGCGGTGGGTACACCAGTCTACGTCTATTCGCGCGCAACGCTTGAGCGGCATGCGCATGTGTTCCGCGACGGGCTTGCCGATGTCCCGCGCAAGCACATCGCTTTTGCGGTTAAGGCCAACCCCAATCTGGCGGTGCTGCGGGTGCTGGCGAAGTGCGGCTATGGCGCAGATGTCGTATCAGCAGGTGAGCTTGATCGGGCGCTGGCTGCAGGCATGGCGCCGCAAGACATTGTGTTTTCCGGCGTCGGCAAGACGGCGACGGAAATTCGCCATGGCCTGAGCAATCACATTGGCCAGTTCAACATCGAATCGGAAGAAGAAGGCGTGATGCTGGCGCAGATCGCCAGCGCGATGGGTCTAACCGCGCAGGCGGTTCTGCGGATCAACCCCGATGTCGATGCGGGCACCCATGCCAAGATTTCGACCGGAAAGGCGGACAACAAATTCGGCGTCGGCTTGCATATCGGCCCCGGGATCTATCGGCGGCTGTCGACACTGCCGGGGCTGTCGTTGCGCGGGGTCGCAGTGCACATCGGCAGCCAGTTGCTCAGCCTTGATCCGCTGGAGGCTGCGTTCGGCAAGATTGGCAGGCTGGTGGCCCAATTGCGAGCAGATGGTCACGCGATCAGCCATGTCGATCTGGGCGGAGGGCTGGGCGTGCCCTATCGCGCAGGCGAGGTGACCCCGTCGCCCGCCGATTATGGCGCGCTAGTGGCGCAGGTGACTCGCGACTGGGATGCAACCATCCAGTTTGAACCGGGCCGGGTGATCGCAGGCAATGCCGGGGTGCTGCTCACCCGCGTTGTGCGCGTCAAGCCTGGCATCCTGCATCCATTCGTGGTGGTCGATGCGGCGATGAACGATCTCGCCCGGCCAGCGCTGTACGATGCCTGGCATGATTTCGCCGCCGTCAGCCCCGATGGGCAGCGGATGACCGCCAATATCGTCGGGCCGGTGTGCGAAAGCGGCGACACATTCGCGATGGGGCGTGACATTGATCGCGTCGGCGCGGGCGATCTGGCGATCTTCCGCACCGCAGGGGCATATGGCGCGACGCTGGCGAGCAGCTACAATAGCCGGGGTATTGTCGCCGAGGTGCTCGTCGATGAAGATCGCTATGCGGTCGTTGCTGACCGGATCACGCCTGCTGAAATCATGGCCGCAGAGCGCGTGCCTGCCTGGCTGGAGTAATCGCGCGGCACATGGTAGCGCATCGCCCATGCAACAGCTGCCGATCTTCCTGAACCTCTCGGGCCGCCCAATCATCCTGCTTGGCGATGGCGAAGCGGCGGCGGCCAAGCGCCGCTTGATCGAACGCTCGGGCGGTGTCCCGGTTGGTGAGGACCACGCCGGTGCCAGCATTGCTATCGTTGCAATTGACGATGAGGAGGAGGCGCTGCTGGCGGTCGGACGGCTCAAGGCGCGCGGTTTGCTGGTCAACGCGGTGGACAGGCCGCAGCTGTGCGATTTCACCACCCCTGCGATCATTGATCGTGATCCGGTGCTGATCGCCATTGGCACCGGCGGGGCATCGGCGGGGCTCGCCAAGGCGCTGCGCCAGCGGTTGGAGACGCTGCTGCCCGCGCGGCTGGGCGCTCTGGCACTGGCGCTGGACGCAGCCCGCGA
>NZ_JBGTFM010000427.1:0-16275 GCF_041747255.1 Blastomonas sp.
TGCCCGACAGCATCCCGGCGGTGACCATTGATCGCCAGTGCGGATCATCGCAACAGGCGATGCAGTTTGCCGCGCAGGCGGTGATGAGCGGTACGCAGGATATCGTATTGGCCAGCGGCATCGAGAGCATGACGCGCGTACCGATGGGATCAACCGCGATGCTGTTCATGAAAGAAGGCCTGGGCAATTACAAATCGGAGCGGCTCGAAAAGGCCTATCCCGGCATCATGTTCAGCCAGTTTGATGGGGCGGAAATGATTGTAGCCAAGCACGGCCAGACCAAGGCTGACCTTGACGCCTATTCGCTCGAAAGCCACCGCCGTGCGGCAGCAGCCACGCATGCAGGCGCGTTCGATAAAGAAATCGTTCCGCTTGAAATCGATACGCCCGAAGGCAAGGATTGGCACAAGGTCGATGAAGGCATTCGCTTTGATGCAACGCTCGAAGGCATTGCAGGGGTCAAGACCATCAAGGACGGCGGTTCGATCTCTGCCGCCAACGCCAGCCAGATTTGTGACGGCGCGTCGGCTGTGCTGATCGTCTCAGAACAAGCGCTCAAGGATCATGGCCTGACCCCGCGCGCACGCATCCATCACGTCTCGGTGACCGGCGGTGATCCGGTGATCATGCTCGAAGAACCGTTGTTCGCTACTGAGAAGGCGCTCAAACGCGCGGGTATGAGCATCAACGACATTGATCTGTATGAGGTCAACGAAGCGTTCGCGCCGGTGCCGCTCGCCTGGCTGAAATATCTGGGCGGTGACCATGCCAAGTTGAACATCCATGGCGGCGCAATTGCGCTGGGACATCCGCTCGGCTCATCGGGCACCAAGCTGATGGCGACCCTGCTCAACTCGCTGGAGCGCACCAACGGTAAATACGGCCTGCAAACGATGTGCGAAGGCGGCGGCCAGGCCAATGTCACGATCATCGAGCGGTTGGGCTAAGGCCTGATCCAATCCTCCCGGCAAGGAGAGGTGCTGACAATGATATCTAGCTCTAGGACATCCATATGAAACTCGATTCCACTATCTCCGCAATCGTGACCGGCGGCGCATCGGGCCTTGGCGCGGCGACTGCGCGGGCGCTTGCCGCCAAGGGCGTCAAGGTCGCGATTTTCGATCTGCAGGAAGAAAAGGGCACCGCGCTCGCCGATGAGATCGGCGGTGTGTTCTGCGAAGTCAATGTGACCGACGATGCCAGCGTTGATGCGGGCTTTGAAAAGGCGCGCGCCGCGATTGGACAGGAACGTATACTGGTCAATTGCGCGGGCACCGGCAACGCGATCAAGACCGCAAGCCGGTCAAAGCAGGACGGCAGCATCAAGCATTTCCCGCTCGATGCGTTCAACTGGATCATCCAGATCAATCTGGTTGGCACCTTCCGCTGCATCGCAAAATCGGCAGCGGGCATGATGGCGCTTGATCCGCTCCCCGATGGCGATCGCGGCGCAATCGTCAACACCGCGTCGGTCGCGGCGGAAGATGGCCAGATCGGTCAGGCGGCATATTCCGCGTCCAAGGGCGGTGTCGTCGGCATGACTTTGCCGATTGCGCGTGATCTCGCGTCAGAGAACATCCGCGTCAACACCATCCTGCCGGGCATTTTCAATACACCGCTGCTGGCGGCTGCGCCTGATGCGGTCAAGGATGCACTGGGTGCATCGGTGCCATATCCCAAGCGCCTCGGTAATCCGGACGAATATGCACAGCTGGCGCTGACCATGATTGAATGCGGTTATTTCAACGGTGAGGACGTGCGTCTCGACGGCGCCATCCGCATGGCACCGCGTTGACCGCAGGCCATCCTCCTTCTTGGAGCGGGCAGAAGGCTAGGGGTGCACCATGAGCGAATATAAAACGATCCGCTATGACGTTGCCGAAGGCATCGCCACGATCACCCTCAACCGGCCCGAAAAACTCAACGCCTTCACCAACGCGATGATGCACGAGATGAACGCGGCGTTTGGCCTGATCGACGCCGATGATGATGTCCGCGCGGTGATTGTTACGGGCGAGGGCAGGGCGTTCTGCGCTGGCGCCGACCTCACGCCTGATGGCGGCGGCGGGCCGTTTGCGAGCGCAGAGCGGGTCACTGATCTATCGGATGTCCGGGTGCGCGATGGCGGCGGCCAGCTGACACTGCGGATCTTCCGCTGCACCAAACCGGTGATCGGTGCCATCAACGGCGCCGCCGTCGGCATCGGTGCGACGATGCAACTGCCGATGGACATGCGGCTGGCTTCCACCAATGCAAAATTCGGTTTTGTCTTCGCCCGGCGCGGGATTGTGCCTGAAGCCGCCTCAGCGTGGTTCCTGCCGCGGCTTGTTGGTCAGCAACAGGCGCTCGAATGGTGCATGACCGGGCGCGTGTTCAGCGCGGATGAAGCGCTGGCGGGCGGGCTGGTGCGATCCATTCACGCACCCGACGATCTAATCCCCGCTGCGACGGCCCTGGCGCGCGAAATCATCGACAACACCGCGCCGGTGTCGATCGCGCTGACACGCGCAATGCTGTGGCGCATTCCGTCTGCGCCGCACCCGATGCACGCGCACCGGATTGACAGCCGCGCCATTTACACCCGGGCGCAGTCGGGCGATGCGGCCGAAGGGGTGGCGAGCTTTCTGGGCAAGCGCGCGCCCGTCTATCCTGATCGTGTCGGATCGGATATGCCGGACTTCTACCCTTGGTGGGAAGAACCGGATTATGAATGACCCAGCCACGGACAATGGCACGTTTGGCGAACGCGGCGCGCGCGAACAATTGATTGAGGCGGCCAGCCAGATCATGCGCGATGGCGATACAGTGGATATCTCGCTGAGCGAACTGTCACTCAGGTCCGGGCTTAACAGCGCTTTAGTCAAATATTATTTCGGCAACAAGCAGGGGTTGATGCTGGCGCTGCTTGAGCGCGACATGCGCAACATCGTCAACAGCCTGGATGCCCTCATCGCCAAGGATTTTCCGCCCGATGAAAAGCTGCGCGTGCATATCCGCGCGGTGATCGGTACATATTTCCGGTTTCCCTATCTCAACCGCCTTTTGATGCGCATGGTGCGCGATGCCTCGCCTGAAACCGCGCGCAAGATTGCCGATGACTATCTACTGCCTATTTCGCACGCCTATACGCGGTTGATCGAGGAAGGTGTGACCAAGGGTGTGTTCCGCCCGGTGGACCCGCAGCTGTTTTATTTTACTGTAACGGGGGCTGCAGACCGTTTTTTTTCGGCAAAGCTGGTGCTGTATCATTGCTATGATCAGAGCGAAGTGACCGAGAAGATGCGCGATGACTATGCCGATCACACGCTCGATATCATCATGTCCGGTCTATTGATTTCACCTGATCAGGGGAACGATATTAGGGTTACGACGTAACGTGTCGGCGTTACATTGCTTCAAGTTGCCGTAACATACTTTCGTACCGGCGTAATATAATATACTCCGGGCAGCATGACGAATAACCAAACCTCAAATACCAGCGCGATGTCTTTCGACGATGTCCTGCACGACACAGCAAGCCATGGTGAATGCGATGCGGAGGCTCGTAATTGCGCAGACGCAATTGCCACCGCCTGCCAGGTTCTGCGTCTCGCGCTGGATCATGCCGATGGCGCTGCTGGGGCGGATGAAATTGTCCATGCGCAGAAGACGTTACGCGATCTTGCGGTTCAACTGCGTGACAATGGATTTTGGCGCCATGATCGCACCGGCTTGCGTGACGTCGTCGCACTGATCTGGGAAGCAGACCGCTTTTTGAACGATCAGGCACTGAGTGCCAGTGGCAGCGCACCCTAATTCAGATTGAGATACTGAGCTTCAAACCCGGCGGGTCGCTCCTGGACCGGGCTGGAAGAGGCGGGTCGGCTTTGGTTTTGAGCAGGAACCGGGCCGACCCGCTATCATTGTTACCGTTACATTTTAGCTTACTTGACGGCAGTCCAAGTTTGTTTTTGGCAGAACATCGCGATGCATCCTTCCACCGACAGCGCGTTGTTCTTGCCGCGCGTAACCACTGACCTGTAGGTCTTGCCGCTTTCAGGATCATATATCCTGCCACGCCATTTGCTGCCGTCTGCGGTAAATCCGGTGAGAATTGGCAGCCCGAGCAATTTGCGTTTGCGCTGCACGGGATCAGGATTGTTGACGTCGGTGGTGACGCCATCCTTTGGTTGCTCAATGAACCGCGTGATCTTGCCGCACATATTGGCACCGCATGGCTGAATCGTGACGATGGCCCGTTTGCCTTGGGTATACCAACTGCCTTCAATCGGGCTGGCAGCAAATGCGCTTGCTGGCAGGCATGCCAGCCCTAGAGTTATGCAAAGCTTTGACCAAAGGCGCATATTGTTCTCCACGATGTTTCGGTTTAGCCTTCCGCTTAACAAGGCTGACATGGCCATGCGGTGAATTACGCGAAAGAGGACAGGCATGAAACGCAAAATAGCGCATATGGTTACATTCGGCGCGCTGCTGGCGTTGTCGCCGCACCTGAGTGCAAAGGACATAAACGTTGCAGCTGGGCAAGGCGCGCAAGAGCGTCTGCAAGAGGCGCTGATCCTGGCGGAACCGGGCGATGTCGTCATGCTGGGCGAGGGCCGGTTCGATCTGACCGACGGGCTGTCGCTTGATGTGGCCAAGGTCACGGTCAAGGGGGCAGGGCCTGACAAGTCGGTGCTGCACTTTGGCGGGCAACTCTCTGCGGGTGAGGGCTTGCTGGTGACATCCGACAGCGTCGTGCTGCGCGATTTCGCGGTTGAAGACAGCAAGGGCGATGCGATCAAATCAAAAGGCGCGGACAATATCGTCTATTACAATCTGCGCGTCGAATGGACCGGTGGACCCAAGGAATCCAATGGTGCCTATGGGATTTACCCGGTCGAATCTGAAAACGTGCTGATCGATTCGGTGCTTGTCATCGGCGCATCGGACGCCGGTATCTACGTTGGCCAATCGCGCAACATCATCGTACGCAACTCCATTGCCCGGTTCAATGTCGCCGGCATCGAGATTGAAAACAGCTTCAACGCTGATGTTCACGACAATGTTGCGACCAAGAATACCGGCGGCGTACTGGTGTTCGATCTGCCCAACCTGCCGCAACAGGGCGGCCACAATGTCCGCATCTTCGACAACATCATCGCCGAGAACGATACCCCTAATTTTGCGCCGAAGGGCAATATCGTCGCGAGCGTGCCCAGCGGCACCGGCGTCATGGTGATGGCCAATCGGGAGATCGAAGTGTTCGACAATGTGTTTGATGGCAACGGGTCATCAAACATCATGATCATCGGTTATCGGCAACCTTATGACGACCCCAAATATCAGCCGAATGTTCGCAACGTCCGGATCAGCGACAATGTTCACGGCAAAGCGGGCTTTGCGCCGCAGTTTTCGGGTGGCGAGATGCTGGCGGCAGCGTTTGGCGGTTCGGTCCCGCCGATTGTGTGGGATGGTGTTGGCGGCGCAACCGCAGGCATCGCATCGTCGGACGCGGTTCCGGCGTTGAGCCTTGGCCTTGAGCGCTCTGATCAGCCGCTGAACACTGCCCAGCCCACGCTCGCCAATCTGGCGGGTGATGCAGCGCCGCGGCTGCCAAAGATTGTGATGCCCGAAGCGATGGAGGCAGCAATCCGGTGACGAGGCTGCGCCTGATCGCTGCGGGATTGGCGCTGGCGACGCTGTTGGTCAGCGCGCACCCGGCACCGGTGGCTGTCAATGATGCTGCAATCACCCAGGACGAGCTGCCGCGCAAGCTCTCTGATTTCGGGTTCTTCAACGGGCCAGGCACGGACAATCCTCATCTGGCGCTCATTGCCTATAGTTTGCGCACCCCGCTCTTTTCCGACTATTCCGAAAAGCAGCGACTTATTTACGTTCCTGAGGGCAACATTGCAGCAGTGCGCGGCGATAGCCGGGTTGATTTTCCCGTCGGTAGCGCGCTCATCAAGACCTTCGGATATGGCGAAGGTGCAGCCTTCCGCCCCATCGAAACCCGCGTGCTGTTGCGCCGCGCCGGTAGCTGGGAGGCGCTGCCCTATGTGTGGAACGCGGATCTCAGCGATGCCGATCTGAAAGTGTCGGGAACGCGGGTGCCGGTTACCGTCACCAAGCCATCGGGCGAGGTGAAGACGATTAGCTATGCGGTGCCCAACAAGAACCAGTGCAAGGAATGCCATTCAGTCCGGGGCGCTGTGGTCCCCATCGGCCCGACATTCAGCAATATGGACTTTGAGCCGGCGATGATGACGCGGTTTCGAGAACGGACAATGTGGCCTCGCAATCTCGTCCGCAATGATGACCCGGTGTGGAATGATGCCTCAACGGGCTCACTCGATGCCCGGGCACGCGCCTATCTGATGAGCAACTGCGGGCACTGTCACAATCCGGAAGGGTCGGCGAGCAACTCGGGCCTGTTCCTGAACTATGGGATTTTCGACAATCCTGATGTCGCAACCGGCATCTACAAGCGCCCGGTGGCAGCAGGCCGGGGCAGCGGTGGGCATGATTTTGCGATAGACCCGGGCGCGCCGGACCGTTCGATTATGGTCCACCGCATGGCATCGGTTGAACCTGGCGTCGCCATGCCCGAAGTGGGGAGGGCGCTGGTGCACGACGAAGGCGTGGCGCTGATCCGCGCATGGATCGCCGACATGCCCGCGAAATAGCGGTTGCGCGGTGCGTCGGGCGCGTTACTCGTCGGCCTGAACCAGGTGGCAGGGGAGCAGCATATATGAGCGAATGGACGATTGGCGTGATCGGTGGATCGGGCCTGTATGCGATTGACGGGCTTGAGGATGCACAATCGATCCGCGTTGACAGCCCGTTTGGCGAGGCATCGGATGATCTGGTGATCGGCACCTTGCACGGTCACCGGTTCGTGTTTCTGCCACGCCATGGCAAGGGGCACCGGATCAGCCCCACCGATGTCAACGCACGCGCCAATATTGACGTTCTCAAACGGGCCGGCTGCACCGATGTGCTGGCGATTTCGGCCATTGGTTCGCTGCGCGAAGATCTGCCGCCCGGTAGTTTCGTGATCGCCGACCAGTTCATCGACCGCACCGTCAACCGCATCAAAAGCTTTTTTGGCACCGGCATGGTGGCGCATGTGTCGATGGCCGATCCGGTCTGCCCGAGGCTTTCGGCGATGGCTGCGGCTGCGGCTGAGGCGGCAGGCGCACCGGTGCATCGCGGCGGAACCTATCTGGCGATGGAGGGCCCGCAGTTTTCCAGCCGCGCAGAAAGCCATATGTATCGCGCCTGGGGCTGCGACGTTATCGGCATGACGGCGATGCCGGAGGCGAAGCTCGCGCGCGAAGCTGAGTTGCCTTACGCGCTGATCGGCATGGTCACAGATTATGATTGCTGGCGCGAGGGCGAGGCGCATGTCGAGGTGGAGGCGGTGATTGCCCAGATGCAGGCCAATGCCACGCTGGCGAGGGCAACGCTGTTGCAGCTTGCCGCAAGCCTGCCCTCGACCCGATCAGCCAGTCCCATCGACACATGTCTCGATTTCGCGCTGATTACCGCCCCTGAAGCGCGTGACCCGGCTTTGCTGGCCAAGCTGGAGGCGGTGGCTGGCCGGGTTTTGGGTTAACCGCTGCCGCATGATCCAAGACGCTCAGGCGGCGCTGCGCCTGACGGTGCTGCCTTCACTCAAAGCCCAGCGCGTGATCATCGCCATGCCAGTCGTGCTGCCACGCAGCGCGATCCTCGCCGCCAGTGGTACAGACAAGCCGTGCATGGTCTGTGCCCATGTCGGCAGCAGATCGATCCCGGCCTGCATCGACAGGTGATGGAACGGCAACAGCCTTGGGTTGGACACCGGCTGATTGAGCAACAGACCCGCGACCTCCCGGGTGCGATCATCATAGGCCAGTATCGGCCGCGCATCGCGCAGCATCCGTCGCGCCGCACGATCACTGCGCGGCACCGGGTCGGCGCCCAGCATTGTGCCAATCTCTGCCATCTCGTCAAAATAGCGGTCACGGTTGCGCATCGCCATATAGGGTGCCCGGTAGCGGATGAAGCTGTCGAGAAAGCAGGTGCTTTCGGTCACATGAACCCACGCCAGAGCCTGCGGGTCGTTGGCGCTATAGGGTGTGCCATCAGGCAAGACGCCTTTGACATGGTCATGGATGCGCCTGATCCGCGCGATTTCAGCCATTACGCTGTCACGATCGCCGTAAGTCGTGCGCGCCAGAAAGGCGGCGGTTCTGCGCAGCCGTCCGCGCATATCCTGCCGAAAGGTCGAATGGTCCCAAACCCCGGCAAGCACGCGTGGATCGAGCATTTGAAGCATCAACCCGGCAATGCCGCCCACCATCATCGTCGTAACATCGCCATGCACCTGCCACACCATCGATCCAGGCCCGAACAGCCCGTTGTCGGTGCGCGAAATCTCAAGCGTCTTGCCGCCCGGGTCAGCAAACAATTTGCGGATTTCTGATCCGATGGTCGTGCGCAAGCCCTGCATTTGGGTGATATGGGGTTTCATCGCGGGGATGCCAATGAGCAGTGTTTTTTGCATCAGCAAGACGACGCAATGATTAGCTTATTTTTGCAGTTTTTACATGAGCTGATCGGCAGCGGTAACCATTTACTAAAGCACAGCAGCTAAACGAAAATGCATGTTCGGATCGAAGGCCGCAAAGGCCATTATGGCAAATTCTGGGGAACAGGTATCGGCAGGCTCGCGCGAGCTTGAGCCGGACTCCCACTATTCCGGCATTCCGGTTCGATCTCTGCTCGCAGTGAGTGCACTTTGGCCGGTTGTTGTGGTCACCAGAACGCTGGCGCTTGGCCTGATTTTATCCATTGATCGCGTCGAATTTCCCAGTCTGATCTCGCTGACCATGCTTTTGGCCCTGCTTGCGCTGCTGATCGACGTCGCGCTCATCATTCCGGCACGCAGCCTGCGGGTGAGGCAGTTTGTCGCAACGCGTTTTCCGCAAATTGTCACTATCCTTGTCTGCATCGGCAGCGCTGCCAATGCCTATGCGGTATCAGCGATGGCTGGCACTGGTGGAGACATTGCACAACTGGTTGGCATGCTGATCCTGGCTGGATCCTTGCTGCCGATGCTGGTCGTTCTTGTTCCACACCGGATGCTGATGTTCATGGCAAGCGGTTCCGCGACGACGGGTGCCATACTCACAGACGGGGCGCTCAACTATTTTGTCGCAACCATGGTCTTTCTGCCGGCGATGTTGCTGGTTGCCCTGATGCGACGGGTTGAGGACCGGGCAGAGGAGCAAGAAAAGGATGCGTTGCGGCTATCCAACGAGCGCGCGAGGCTGTTGCTGCTTGACTATGAAAAATCAGGGCGCGGCTGGTTTTGGGAAACCGACCGGCATGGCCGGATTGTCTATATCAGTGCGCAGGCACTGAACGCTGTCGGCGGCAAGGCAGAATCGGTGATCGGACAGCCGCTCAGCTCAGTCATCGCGCAACCCACGCAGGAAACGGGCGGCAGCGAGCGGACATTCAACTTCCACTTTTCGGCCCGCACCGCTTTTGCCGATCTTGCTGTGCGCGTTGCAGATGCCGAAGAAGAACGGGCCTGGTCGCTTTCAGGTGGGCCATTTTACAGTGAATTCGGCCAGTTCGTGGGATTTCGCGGTCATGGCACCGATTTGACCGAGGTGAAGCGGTCGCATGAAGCCGTAACCCAGCTGGCGCGTTACGACAATCTGACCGGTCTTGCCAACCGCCTGTACATAAAGGAGCTGTTCGACAAGGCATTGGCCAACCATCGCGGTGAGCCCAGTCCGTGTGCGCTGTTCCTGCTCGACCTCGACCGCTTCAAGCAGGTCAACGATACACTGGGCCATCCGATCGGTGATCTGCTGCTGAAACAGGTGTCTGAGCGGCTCAAGCGGACGATCGGTGATAACGGGCAGGTTGGCAGACTTGGGGGTGACGAATTCCAGATCGTGCTGCCGGGAATTATCAGCGAAGATCGCCTCGCGGAAATCGCGAAGTCGGTGATCATCAACCTCAACCATCCCTACATGGTCGAAGGCAACCAGATCGTGATCGGCGCATCGGTGGGCATTGCAATTGCCGATGGCCGTCGCTCGGCAACGTCTGAAACGCTGATCCGCAATGCTGATCTTGCGCTGTATTCAGCAAAGGAAAATGGTCGCGGTATCTGGAAATTCTACAGCGAGGACATGCACAAGGTGGCGCATGAACGCCGAGCGCTGGAAAGCGATCTGCGTGCTGCCCTGCAGGCGGGCACGATGAGCATCGCTTATCAGCCGGTCGTCAATGTCGCGAGCGAGAAGATCAGCGGCTTTGAGGCACTGGCGCGCTGGAACCACCCGGTGCGCGGTCCCATCAGCCCCGTCGCGTTTATCCCGATTGCCGAGGAATCGGGGCTGATCATGCAGCTTGGCGAATGGGTGCTGCGCACCGCTTGCGCCGATGCGGCCCAGTGGCCAAGCCAGGTGCGCGTCGCAGTCAACGTGTCGCCGATCCAGTTTGCTGATCCGGCGTTTCCCGCGCTGGTAGTCAATGCCCTCGCCCAAAGCCAGCTGAGCCCCGAGCGACTTGAACTCGAAATCACCGAAAGCGTGTTTCTTGACGGCAAGCTTGATGCCGCCCGCATTTTCGAACGGCTCAAGGCCATCGGCGTTCGGCTGGCGCTTGATGACTTTGGTACAGGCTATTCAGCGCTTGGCTATCTGCGCACAGCGCCGTTCGACAAGATCAAGATCGACCAGAGTTTTGTGCGTGGCGCAGCGCAAAAGGGCAGCGCCAACAGCGCGATCATTCGCTCGATCGTGTCGCTGGCCGAAGCGCTGCAGATGGAAACCACAGCGGAGGGTGCCGAGACAATTGACGAGCTGGAACTGATCCGATCATTGGGTTGCAGCCATGTGCAGGGCTATATTTACGGCAAACCGATGAGCCTGGAACAGGCCCAGGCGGCGCTGGTCGGTATCGAAGATCAGGTGGTAGCGGTTGGTCACAAGAACAGCCGCGAGGTCCGCTACAAAGTGCTTCGCACCATCGGCCTGCATCATGACGGCTATTGCTACCCGGCGCGGATCAAGAACATTTCGCCAAGCGGAGCGCTGATTGAGGGCCTATGGGATGTCCCGGTGGGAACGCAGTTCGAGGTGACGCTCGGCGAGAATCTGCGGGTGCGGGCCGTGGCACGCTGGTCCGCGAATGATCGCACCGGGCTACTGTTTGAACTGCCGATCAGTCTGCAGAAATTCAGGCAGTCTGCACCGCCGCAGATTTCGACCGGCTATCAGGAAACATTGCGCGCTGCTGGCTAAGATACGGCAGGAAATCCCCCGTGCGGCGGTGACATCGCTGCTAAGCCATCCTATACCCAGATCGCTCAGCTATTCTGGAGGACCCCGATGATCCGTTCATTCGCTCTCGTGACTGCCCTAATGTTGGCAGCTTGCACGCCGGCACAGGACCAGCAAGCCGCACCTCTGTCCGATGGTATCTGGAAGCTTGCTTCGGACCAGTCAACCATCGCCTTCGTTTCGGTCAAGGCCGGCGATGTTGGGGAAGCGCATCGCTTTGAGACGGTTGAAGGTTCGGTCGCAGACGATGGTGCCGTCACCTTGACGATTGATCTGGCAAGCGTGCAGACCGATATCGATATCCGTAATGAGCGGATGCGTGACATGCTTTTCGAGGTTGCATCGTTTCCCGACGCCACGTTAACCGCGAAAATCGATCCGGCACTTATCAAGAACCTGAAACCGGGTGAGGCGGCGGCTCTCAATGTGCCGGTCGAACTCAATCTGCATGGCGCCAGGCAGAGCATTGATGCCAAGTTGTCGGTAACTCGGATCGCCCCCGACGCCGTGCAGGTGCAGACCGTCGCGCCATTGATCGTCGATGCGGCAGCGTTTGGCATGGAAGGTGGCATCGAGAAGTTGCGCGCCGTGGCGAACCTCCCAGCGATCAGCACTGCTGTACCGGTAACTGCCTCGCTCGTCTTCCGTCCGCAAAGTTGATCCTCGAACGTCCGCTGCACGCGCGCCAGCTTGCAACCGCCACATTATTGACATAGCCTATGACTCAATCTCGCGGGTCTGCCCGCGCCTGCGGCTAGGGAGGTTGGGTCATGGCGATTGCACAAGCCAGTGTGAGGCTAATGCTGGCCGTGCTTATTTGCGCATTGTTTGCCGCAGGCGCGCTGGTGCATCGCGCGAACGCAGTCCAGGGGGCAACACGGGCGCCCATCGCCGCGTCATCGAAGAGCAAGAGCCAGTCGGGGGCGCGCACCCCGCCAAATTTCGTGGTGCTGCTGGCCGATGATCTGGCGTTCATGGACATTGGCGCGCTTGGTGGCGAGGCGCGCACCCCCCATCTTGATGCCATCGCGCGGCGGGGGCAGGTCTTTACCCGCTACTACACCTCGCCTTTATGCTCTCCGTCACGCGCGATGCTGCTGACGGGGCTGGATAACCACCGCACCGGTGTTGCCACTATTCCCGAAACCATCCCGCCTGAGCATCGCGGCAAGCCGGGCTATGGCTTGCGGCTCGATGCCGGGGTCAGCACGATTGCCGACCGGTTGCGGCAGCGCGGATACAAAACCTACATGACCGGCAAATGGCATATGGGCAGCGGCACCGGTGATCTGCCCAACAGTCACGGCTTCGACCGCTCGTTCGTGCTCGATGCATCGGGCGCGGATAATTGGGAGCAAAAGTCGTACATCCCTTATTACCAGTCCGCACCGTGGTTTGAGGATGGCAAGCCTGCAAGCCTGCCAAAGCAATTTTACTCGTCAGCGTTCGTGGTTGACAAGATGGTCAGCTATCTGGAGGCAGACAGCCGCGACAAGCCATTTTTCGCGTTCATCGGCTTTCAGGCGATCCATATTCCGGTGCAGGCCCCGGCCCGCTTTACGCGCAACTATCTCGATACCTACACCGAAGGCTGGGAGGTCATGCGCATCGCGCGCTGGCAGCGGGCGCAGGCGATGGGGTTGATACCGCAAGGTGCGCCACTGGCGCCGCCGCCTGCCACCAACCGGCGCTGGGCAGACCTTGACCCCGGCGAGCAGGCCCTGTTCGCGCGGCACATGGCGATCAATGCCGGGATGATCGAGGCGATGGACCACCATATCGGGCGGCTGGTTGCACACCTCAAGCGCACTGGTCAGTTTAACAATACGGTGTTCGTGTTCACATCCGACAATGGGCCGGAACCGAGCGATCCAATGGCGATGTCTGCCCTGATGGGCCTGTGGACCCGTGCCAACGGCTACAGTGTCTCGGCCGATAATCTGGGCGAACGGGGCACCTATGCGTTCATCGGGCCGGAGTTCGCCAACGCCGCCGCATCGCCCGGCGCAAAGTTCAAATTCTATACTAGCGAAGGTGGGCTGCATGTGCCGCTGTTGATCGCGGGTCCGGGTGTCGTCGCAAGGGTGCGCAGCGGGGCGATGACGACGGTGAGCGATATCGCCCCCACGATGCTGGAAATGGCGGGCGGGCAGGCGGGGCCGGATACATTCGACGGCGTGTCGCTGGTACCGCTGCTGAACGGACAAAGCGAAAGCGTGCGCGCCGCAGAAACGCCGATCGGCTTTGAAGTGTCGGGCAATGCCGCATTGTTCAAGGGCACCCATAAGCTGGTGCGCAACCTGAAACCTTATGGTGACGGCCAGTGGCGGCTGTTCGACCTGTCGATCGATCCTGGCGAAACTCGCGATCTCGCAACGGCTCAGCCCGCGCGCTTTGCCGAGTTGATGGCGGACTACCAAACTTATGCCCGTGCCAATGGTGTGCTTGAAATGCCAGATGGCTATGACTCAACGCTGCAGATTGGCAAGAACACGCTGCACAAGTTAGCAAAGCATTATTGGTGGGCTTTGTTCTTGGCTGCGTTTGGGATGCTTGCCTTGGTTATCTTTGGATATCGTCGCATCAAGCAAACCCATGTCCGACGGAGCGCTGCTTGACCTGTTGCAAGTTATGGCATAGTGCATGACAAATTCTGTTAACGCGAGGTTGTCGTCGACATGTGGGGCTGCTGCATCCTGTTCGTCTGTGCGCAATTGACATGATCCGCCGGATACTCTTGGCGCTGGTGTTGCTGCTGCTGGTGGGCGGTACGTGGGCGTGGTTCAATCAGAGCACCGTTCTGCTGATGCTGGCCAAAAATGTCGGCAAGGCCGAAGTCGGCCCCAATCGCGCAGTGGTGTGGCAGCGGGGACCGGCCAATCCATCGCTCGATCCAGCCAGACGGCCGCCCAACATCGTCTTCATTCTCGCCGACGATTTGGGGATCAACGATATCTCGACCTTTGGCGGCGGCGTCGCCGGAGGGCGGGTCAAGACCCCCAACATCGACAGGCTGGCCGCCGAAGGTGCCAACTACACCAACGCTTATGCCGGGACGGCAAGCTGCGCACCGTCGCGCGCGATGATTCTGACCGGTCGGTACCCAACGCGCACCGGGTTCGAGTTCACACCGACGCCTGACGGGATGGGGCGGATCGTGTCCACATTGTCGCGAGAGGCCGACAGCGGTCTGCCGCCCGTCAGTTATAACGCCGCGCTTGCCGAAGGCGGCCCTGCGTTCGCCGATCAGGGCCTGCCAGGCAGCGAGCTGACAATCGCCGAGGCTTTGAAACCTGCGGGCTATCACACGGTGCATATCGGCAAATGGCATCTGGGCGATGGTAAGGAATTTGGCCCCAATGCGCAGGGTTTCGATGAAAGCCTGCTCATGGAGAGTGGCCTGCATTTGCCCGAAAACGATCCAGATGTCGTCAACGCCAAGCTCGACTTTGACCCAATTGACAAGTTTCTGTGGGCAAGGATGCAGTTCGCCACCAGCTATAACGCCAGCGACTGGTTCAAGCCCGGCGGCTATCTGTCCGATTACTGGACCGACGAGGCAATCAAGGTGATTGAGGCCAATCGCAACCGCCCGTTCTTCCTTTATCTGGCGCACTGGAACGTCCACACGCCGCTGCAGGCGACCCGCGCCGACTATGAGGCGGTGGGCGATATCACGCCGCACCGGCTGCGCGTCTATGCCGCGATGGTGCGCGCGCTTGATCGATCGGTGGGCCGGATCATGACGGCTCTCAAGGACCAGGGTTTGGACGACAACACCATCATCGTATTTTCCAGCGACAATGGCGGTGCGGGTTATATCGGCCTGCCCGATGTCAATGCGCCTTATCGCGGGTGGAAGCTGACGCTGTTCGAGGGCGGCATCCGCGTGCCGATGCTCGTGCGCTGGCCCGGCATGATCCAGCCCGGCACCCTCATCGATACGCCCGTGGCGCATATCGACCTGATGCCGAGTTTTACCAAAGCGGCCGGAGCGACACTGCCTGCGGGTCTGGCGATCGATGGTGTCGATATTTTTGGCGCAGGCGCGGACAATCCGGTGAGCAAGCGCGCAAACGATGCGATCTTCTGGCAGAGCGCCTATTACAAGGTGGTGCGTCAGGGCGACTGGAAGCTGCAGGTAAGCGAAAGACCCGCCAAAACCTGGCTGTTCAACCTGAAGGATGACCCAAGCGAACGGCGCGATCTTGTTGCCAGCAATCCAGCGAAGGTTGCTGCGTTGAAGCGACTGCTCGCCAATCACCAGAAGGGTGCGCGCAAACCGCTGTACCCGCACACCATTGAAGCCCCGATTGCCATTGACAAGACGCTGGCGCAACGGGTGACCAGATCAGATGAACTGGTTTACTGGCCCAATTGACCAGCCTTCGGGATGTCGCGAACGATGCGAAAGCCGATATGGTTCGACGAAAAGTCGCGTTCCTGCGCCTGGCGTGCAGCGGGACGGTAGCGCGCACAATAATTCGCGGCACACAGAAACGACCCGCCCTTTATAATGTTGCTCACATCATTCGCCGGACTGTCGGTCCACTCCCAGACATTGCCGATCAGATCATGCACGCCATTGCGATCTGCCGGAAAGCAACCGACAGGCGCGGTGCCCTCGAAGCCATCCGCGCCGCTGTTCATCACCGGGAACACGCCTTGCCAGTGATTGGCGACGGGTTTTCCCGCAGCATCGACCGCCCCTGAAAAGCGATTGGCCGGGTCGGGCAGGCCAGTGCTGGCGGCATATTCCCACTCTTCCTCGCTCGGCAGGCGTCCGCCGGCCCATGTCGCATAGGCGCGGGCATCGGCCAGCGTCACATGAACCACCGGATGCGCCTGCTTGCTAGCGATGCTCGAGCCCGGTCCGTGCGGCGCACGCCAGGTCGCGCCACGGCGCAGCACCCACCGGCCCGGCGCGCCGTTAATGCCGGGCACA
>NZ_JBGTFM010000428.1:0-13481 GCF_041747255.1 Blastomonas sp.
TGATAGCTGCCGATGATCTTGCCGAACTGCTTGCGGGTCTTGAGATATTCGAGCGTATAGTCGATCACCGACTGCGCCCCGCCGGTCATTTCGGCCGCGTGGATCAGGCCCGCTGCCAGCTCGATCTTCTCGAGTGTCTCGCGGGTACGGGATGCATCGAACAGCGCGTCGGCCGGTAGGGTCACGCCGTCCAGGTTCACTTCATAACTGCGCGCGGTTTCGTCGATCACCGTTTCGCGGCGCAGCGCATTGGCGCCGAGCGCCGAGCGTTCGATCAAGGCAAAGCGCACCGCACCGTCAATCTTCACCGAAGCGATGATCAGTTCCGCGCTGTCCGCCCACAGGACCAGTTGTTTCTTGCCCGACAGTGTAACCGTGCCGCCGCTCTCGACCCCGGTAGCATCGATATTCGACAAGTCCCAGTCGCCGTTTGCTTCCCGCAAGGCGAGCGTTGCCGCGGTGCCCTCAGCAATTTTCGGCAGCCACTCGGCCTGCTGGGCTTCGGTGCCGCCAGCGAGCAAGGCCTGCGCCGCCAGGGTCGTCGAGCCGAATGGATTGCTCATCAGATTACGGCCCATCTGTTCGGCAATCGGGACGACTTCGGCCATCGACAGGCCAACCCCGCCGTGGGCTTCGGGTATCGCGATGGCGAGCCAGCCGAGCTCGCCGATTTCGCGCCAGATCGCGGGATCATAGCCAAGATCGTCGTCGATCAGCGAGCGGACCTTGTCGACCGGACTTTTGTCACGGCAGAAATTGGTTGCGACGTCCATCAGTTCGATCTGCTCTTCGGTGGTCCCGATTGTGCCTAGATTATCCATTATTTCCTCAATTCCCAAAGTGGCCGCTAGACCGTTCGTGGTGAGCCTGTCGAACCACATCTCTCGTCAAAAAATGTCCTTCGACAGGCTCAGGACGAACGGCTGCGTCAAGCTCCAAATTCTATCTCGTTTTAGGCAATCCCAGCGCGTGCTCTGCGACGATATTACGTTGAATTTCGGACGTGCCGCCACCGATGGTCGCCGAAAAACTGTTCAGATAGCTGCGGTGCCAATAGCCATTGTCGACCGCGTTCGGATCGTCCACGAAATAGCCGCCGCGCGTACCCTGAAAGCTCAGCGAAAACTCGGTGAGCTCGCGGATCAACTCGGTACGCGCCAGCTTGTTCATCAGCGCGAGACCCATCGGCCGGTCCTGCACCAAAGGCCCCATGCGGCGGCGCTGGTTATTGAGGTTCAACGCCTGGATATCCATCATGAATTCGACCATCCGGTCCTTCATCACCGGATCGTCGAGCAACGGCTTGCCGCCGCGCTGCGAATGGCGCGCCAGGTCCACCACGCCCATTGCATCGAGCTCTTTCAGGAAATAACCGCCCGCAAGATTGACCTTGGCACCGCGCTCATATTCCAGCGTTTTCATCGCAATTGCCCAGCCCTCACCTTCCTTGCCCATCAGGCAGTCGGCAGAGATGCGCGCATCGGTGAAGAAGCATTGCACGAAACCATATTCGCCGGTGAGCTTCTTGATCCGCCGCGTTTCGACGCCCGGCACCTTCATCGGCGAGAGGAAAAAGCTGAGCCCTGCATATTTGTTCGGTCCCTCGTTTGACGTGCGCGCGAGCAAGATCATGTATTTGGCGCGGTCGCCCAGTGAGGTCCATATCTTCGAGCCATTGAGCACATATTCATCGCCATCGCGCACCGCCTTCAATTGCGCATTGCCAAGGTCGGATCCATTTTCTGGCTCAGAAAAACCCTGACACCAGATGTCTTCTGCGTTTAGCATCCCCTTGATATATTTGTGCTTCTCATCCTCGGTGCCGATGTCCATGATCAACGGACCAGCCCAGCCGATACCGATGGCGTTAAGCATGATCGGACCGTCGTATGTCTTCATCACCTTGGTGGCGATGCGCTGGAAATCCGGGTGCAACCCGCCGCCGCCATAGTCCTTCGGCCAACTCGCGCCGAGATAGCCCGCCTCGTAAACCTTACGCTGCCAGTTGCACAGAAACTCGAACTGCTGGTCAGTGCTCACCTCCATAAAGGTCAGCGGCAGCATGAAACCTGGGTCCTTGGGGGTGTTTTCACGGAACCAGGCGTCGGCCTGCGCCTCATATTCGGCGAGTTCTGCGGCACTGGGGCGCGATGACATGGTGCTCTCCTGCTTTATCCGGCGATGCGCGCGGTTGGAGTCGCACGCGTTTAATCGTTCGGTTAAACAGGGGTATGGAAGCGCAGGCACGGATTGTCCAGAGCGTAAACAGAGGCGGACAAGCCCGCGCCCCCCCCTCAATGCAACTTCAGTTTGGGCCGCACGATCTGGTTCACATGGCCGATCACGATCAGCGAAAGACCCCGCCACCAGCCGTGGATGGCAATAAGGTGCATCCGGTAGAGCGACTGATATGCCCAGCGCGCCAGCCGTCCTTCCACCGCCATACGTCCGCCGACCAGATTGCCCATCAGACTGCCCACGGTCGAAAAGCGGCTGAGCGACACCAGCGATCCATGGTCGTTATAGACAAAATCCTTGAGCGGCTTGCCTGTTTGCACCCGGCAAAGATTATCAAAGATAAGGCTGGCCATCTGGTGCGCGGATTGCGCGCGGGGCGGGACGGGCCGTTCGGTGCCGGGCAGGATGCAGGACGCGCAGTCGCCGAGCGCGAAGATGCTGTCATCGAGGCTGGTCTGCAGCGTCGGGCGCACCACGAACTGGCTGAGGCGATTGAGCTCGAGATCGCTCATTTCAGTCACGCCATCCGCGCCCTTGACGCCTGCCGCCCAGACGATCAGGTCGGCGGGGATCAACTCGCCCTCCTTGGTCTCAACCTCATATTCGCCGACGCGCACGACCTGCGTATTCTCGCGCACGTTGACGCCGAGCTCCTCCAGCTCATGCCGCGCAACCCCGGCCAGCTCCGTGTCAATCTGAGGCAGGATGCGCGGCCCGGCCTCGACCAGCGTCACCTCAAGCTTGCTCTCGTCGAACACCTCAAGCCCATAATAGCGCAACGATTTGGCGGCATTGTAGAGCTCTGCAGACAATTCGACCCCCGTGGCACCGCCGCCGATGATGCAGATGCGCACCCTTGCCTCAGGGTTGCCGGTGTTGTGGGCATGGTTGGCGCGGATACACGCGTTGAGCAGCCGCTGACGGAAGCTGTCGGCCTGCGCGCGATGTTCAAGAAACTGGGCATGCTCGCGCACGCCGGGCACGCCAAAGTCGTTCGAAACACCGCCAAACGCCAGCACCAGATAATCATAGCGAATTGAATGCCGCCCAATCACTTCCTTGCCCTGATCGTCAATCAGCGGCGCCGTGACGATGTGTTTGGTTTCGCGGTTGATGCTCTCAAGCATGCCGTTGAAGAACCGGTATCCCCAACGCACCGCATGGCCACCATAGCCCACCTCGTCGAGATTGGCATCGAGCGAACCCGCCGCGACCTCGTGCAACAAAGGCTTCCAGATGTGCGTCAGATTGCGGTCGACCAGAATGATGTCGTGCGCCTTACGTCCGTACTTGGCACCCAGCCGCCGAACCAGCTCAAGCCCGCCTGCCCCGCCGCCGACCACGACAATCTGGATTTTCTGCTCACTCAAAACGCTTCCCCTGCTCTTGATGCGTGGCAGGGGTAACATAAAATTCGGGCAGGCAAAGCACTTTGCTGCATTGCAACAGCAAAACGCCTAAGCCTCTGCGACAAATGGCCGGTTGAGCTGCACAATGCGCAGGTTGAGGATCGCGGCAAAGCTGACCCAGACCAGATAAGGCACGATCAGCCAGCTGGCCAACACCGAAAATTCGCGCAAGACCAGGCACATAGACAGCACTGATGACCAGAGGAAAATGACCTCGATCAGCGCCCAATCAGGCCGTTTCCAGGTAAAGAACAGCGGTGACCACAACAAATGGCAGACAAAATTGACGCCATACAGCACAATGATTGCGATCCGGCCGGTGTCACTTGTCGCCCCATTCCACGCCAGTACGGCGGCCCAGGCGGCGAGCCCCAGAATGATTGTCCACGCAGGGCCAAACAGCCAGTCGGGCGGCTGCCAGCTCGGCTTTTTGAGGTTGCGATACCAGGACCCGATCTCGGTCAGCAGGCCACCTGCCCCACCAAGAATGACGGCCCAAGCTATGGCGGCGATGACGTGAGCGCTGAACATGCGCTTACAATGGCGGTTGCCGCAAGATATGGCAATGATGCAGTGCAACAATCATGCATTGCTCTTGCTGGACGCGATACAACATGCTGAAACATGCCGCGTAAGCAATCACAACTAAGCAATCACAACGGGGTCATATTCCATGTCAATCTATCGCCTTGCATCCACCGCCTGCGCCGTCGCGCTTGTTGCCAGTGCCGTCATGGTGTCGCCAGCCGCTGCGCAGACGCGCGCGACATCGGCTAACATCGCGCCCTCGTTGACGCTCAAGCCCGCGACGACGCGCTACCGCGACGTCAGCTTCTCCCGCGCGCCTGCCGCCAGCAGCGGCACTTTGGTGCTACCACTTTCCAGCGAAGCCGATATCGCGACCCGCGCCAGCACGCTCTCCGCTGCTGAGCGCGATGCGATAACGCGCGCACTTGCCGCCAGTGAATTTGATTACACTGGCAACGCCACGCTGTCGCTGCGCGGCATTGGCGGCTGGGACCGGATCATGGTCATGAGTATCGGCAAAGACATCGGTGCCGCCGCAATCCAGAAGCTGGGCACCATCGGCGGACGCGCCTTGATGAACGACAAAGGCGCGGTGACCGTGCTGGCGGGCGGCTTGCCTGCGCAAAGCGTCGCGGACCTGGCGACCGGCATGGGCATCGGTGAATACCGCTCCGATCTCTATCAGGCCAAGGCGCGCGAGGCAGTGCCGCTCGCCGCGACCACCATCATCACCGATCAGGTGGATGCGGCGCGCGCGCTTTATTCGTCGCGCGGCAAGGCGCTGGTCGAGGGCATGGCGTTCGCGCGTGACCTTTCGAACGAACCCGCCAATGTCATCTACCCCGAGAGCTTCGTCGATCGCACCCGCGCCGCCTTTGCAGGTGTTGCGGGGGTCACCATCGAGGTGCTTGATGTGCCCGCGATGGAACAGCTTGGCATGGGGTCGATCCTCGGCTCGGGTCGGGGCTCAGTCCGCCCGCCGCGGATGCTGATCGTGCGCTATACGGGGCGTGGTGCCTCCTCGAGCGAACCGGTGGTGCTCGCCGGCAAGGGCATCACCTTCGATACCGGAGGCATTTCAATCAAACCTTCGGCCAATTTGGGCGACATGAAATTCGACATGTCGGGCGCGGCAAGCGTGAACGGCGCAGTGCTGGCGCTCGCCAAGGCGGGTGCCCCGGTCAATGTCGTCGGCATCATGGCGCTGGTTGAGAATATGCCCGATGGCAACGCTGCGCGCCCCGCCGATGTGCTGCAGGCGATGAATGGCAAGACAATCGAGATCATCTCCACCGATGCCGAGGGGCGCCTGGTGCTCGCCGATGCGGTGGCATATGCCGATGCCAGGCTCAACCCGGCGGTGATCGTTGACATTGCAACGCTGACCGGTGCCATCGTGACAGCGCTGGGCGATGATTATTCAGGGCTGTTCAGCCGCCACGACGCGCTCGCCGACCAGTTGCTGAAGGCGGGCGATGCCAGCGGCGATCTGTTGTGGCGGATGCCGCTGCACCCCAGCTATGCCGAGGACACCAAGTCGACCATCGCCGATATCAAAAACACCGGCCAGGGCGGCGCGGGTGCAGGCGCCGGCGCACATTTCATCGGCGCATTTGTGAAGCCCGAAACCCCTTGGGCGCATATCGACATCGCCGGCATGGCATGGAGCGGCGCGAACGACCTCAAACCCGCAGGCTCGTCCGGCTATGGCGTGCGCCTGCTCGAACAATTCGTCCGCGATTTCCAGCCGGTGCCCAAGGTGGCCGGCGACGAGTAACCAGCGGGCCCTGCGTCGCCTTCACCTTGCGGTGCGGGCGGGCAGGAACCGGCTGTTGCGCAGGAGGGCCGCAGCGATCAGCGAGACCACCAGGCCCACAGGCAGAATCTCGAGAAATGTGACCCCCATCCGCAGCAGCGGCTGATCATAAAGGGAACGCATGTCGTTGAGGCTTTGCGTCAGCGCGGCGATCTCGCTTGCAGATGCGCCTTCCGATGTCTTGGCCGCTAGGGTTGCCTGCGCATAATCATCGATGAACGTGTAATTGCTCGACCACAGATAGCCTTCCCAGCCGATGACATAGACCGCGCTTGCCACCCCCGCGATGCCCATGCCCAGCCCGAAGGCGGTGCTGAAGCGGATGACACCGCCTTGTTCAACATCGCGGTAGCGTTTGACCGCTACGAATATGAGGCTGAAGGCCACAAGCATGATCAGATAGCCGATCATCAAGCCGCCGCTGCCACCGTCAGTTCCCAGCGCCAGTCCGATAATGATGCCCGCCACAACCAGCCCGCCAGCTGCAGTGCCATATCCGAATATCATGCGTGTCATGCCTTACCCCCTCCATGTCTGAGACTTGCCGTGCTGGCGAGTCGCTGAAAAGCTGGATCAGAAATCTGGCGGGCGCCATCGCCCAAAAGGGTGATTCAGCCGTATTCGACCCAAATCATGGTAGAATCCGCAGTTCGCGGGCGCGAGCAATCGCGTGTGTCCGCCGGGGCGCGTCCAGCTTTTCAAACACATGCGCGACGTGGGTTTTCACGGTGTTCGGTGAGATGCCGAGCGTGCGTGCAATCTCCTTGTTCGCCTGCCCCTGCGCAATCAGATCGAGCACTTCAAGCTCACGCGACGACAGCCCCAGCGCCATGACCGCCCGGTCATTGCGCCTGAACGGGCCTGTAGTCTGGCGCTGCTCGAAGAGCCGAGCACCCGCCCATAGCCCCAGCCCGGCAAACAACAGCGCAATCAAAGCGATATAAGCATCAGTGCCGAACGTGCGCATGGCATGGCGATACTCCAGCCATTCCAGCAGAAATGCCGCTGCAGCAAGGATCAGGGCATAGGGACCGAGCACACGCAACATGATGAGATTTCATCATGATTTGTTGATCGGCACAAGTGCTAGAACTACTTTGGCAATAGCGCGTTTCCAAAGTTTGGTTTAACGGCTCAGCATTCCCACAAAACCTTTCATACCGTCAATATGTTGACATTAAAGTAACATCGAACTGGCCAAGGTTTCAGTTTAATGAGGCAAGCATGACAATGGGTTTTTTTCTCCCCGAATGGTCGCCCCAGCAGTGGCTATGGGTCGGTTTTCCGCACCTCGCTGATGAGTGGCCGGGGTTTCTTGAGGCCGCGCGGGCCGAGATCGCTGCCTTTGCGCGAACGGTAACTGAAAGCGGGCAGCCGGTGCGACTGGTGTGCCGGGATGCAGACAATGCTGCGTTGGCGCGCGTGCTGGCTGGCGATGCGGTGGATATCCGCGTCCACAGCTATGGTGACATCTGGCTGCGCGATACAGGGCCGTTGGTCGTTGTCGCGCCCGATGGCAAACTGCGCGCGCAACGCTTCGGCTTCAACGGCTGGGGCGGTAAATATGTCATGCCCGGCGATACCGAAATTGGCGGCGCGCTGGCGGGCGAGGCCGGTTTGGCTGCGCACACTGCGGACTGGGTGCTGGAGGGCGGCGCGATTGACGTCGATGGCACCGGGCTTGGCGTGACCACCGAGCAATGCCTGCTCAACCCCAACCGCAACCCGCACCTGACTCGCGCCGACATTGAAGCGCGCCTGCGCCGTGACCTGGGTATCGAGCGGCTGCTGTGGCTGGGCGACGGGCTGATCAACGATCATACCGACGGGCATGTCGATAATCTCGCCCGGTTCGTAGGTCCGGGAACATTGGCGGTGCCGGTGGCATCGGGCGAAGACGACCCCAATGCAATGATCTACGCCAATGCCAAAACACGCGCGGAGGACTTTGGCCTGACGGTGGTGCTAATCCCCTCCCCCGGGCGGATCGAGCGCGCTGATGCGGAGGGCAATGTCATGATCCAGCCTGCCAGCCACATGAACTTTGCCATCACCAACCATGTGGTGATCGTTCCGGTCTATGGCACAGGATATGAGGGTGCGGCGCTTGATGCACTTGCCCAGTGTTTTCCCGATCGCAAGGTCATCGGCCTGCGCGCAGATGCAGTGCTTGCCGGGGGCGGATCGTTTCACTGCGCCAGCCAGCAGATGCCCTGCCCCCCAGCGGCTGATTGATTGCCGCTTCGTGCTGGCCTATACCCACATCAGCACACCTCCCAACCCGCATCATAACCACAAGAGGATAGCCCCATGCGCAGTTTGATACTCATCGCCTTGCTCGCTGGCACGACCATGGCCTGCACAGCCAGCAACCAGAGCGCCGGTGCCGAAACCGCCGCCGCTTCGGCAGCAGCAGCAAGCATTGACACCGTGCTCAACTCACCCATTCGCGGCGCAGACAGCGCGCGTGACAGGTATCGCCACCCGAAGGAAACATTGGCGTTCTTTCAGGTCAAGCCCGACATGGTGGTCGCCGAATATGCGGCAGACGCTGGCTGGTATTCGAAGATCCTCGCACCGCTGTTGGCAGATCGAGGCAGGTATGTCGCGCTCGGCGTCTCGCCGGTGGCGACCAGCTTCAGTGCGGATCGCAAGGCCGCGTTGACCGCATTTCCCAATACCTATCCAGCGCGCGCCGCCACCGCCACCGGCATAGCCGCTGACAGGATTGCAGCCTATTCCACTGCGTCCGTTCCCGCCGGGATGAAGGGCAAGGTTGATCGCGTCCTCATTTTCCGCATGCTCCACAACATGAACCGCTGGGGCATTCTGGGCAGTGAACTCGATGCGATGCACGCCCTGCTCGCCGATGATGGCATGATCGGCGTGGAGCAGCACCGTGCCAAGGCCAATGCGCCCGCCACCTATGTCGATGGCTCCAAGGGCTATCTCAAAGAGGCTGACGTCATTGCGATGTTCGAAAAGCATGGTTTTGAGCTCGCTGGCAAGAGCGAGATCAACGCCAACCCGAATGATACAGCAGATTACCCGAACGGCGTGTGGACGCTGCCTCCGAACTATGCGCTGAAAGATCAAGACAAGGCGAAATACGCCGCCATCGGCGAATCCGACCGCATGACGCTGCTGTTCAGAAAGAAGTAAGCCTCGCTTGGCCCTCCTTTATGATAAAGCGAGGGCCAGGAGGAGCAGATATGACTGCCTTTGTTGTTCGCGCTGTAATTTCAGGGATATTGGTGGCGATCATAGCCACAGTGGCGCGCCGCAGTCCCGGATTGGGCGGCTTGATCGCCTCCATACCCCTGGTGTCAACGCTGGGCATGATCTGGCTGTGGAACGACAGTGGCGACAGGCTGGTGGTCGCCAACTATGTTAGTGCTGCTTTCTGGTTCTTGCTCCCTACATTGCCGATGTTTTTACTGATCCCTTGGCTGCTTCGGGCAGGTGCCAATTTTTGGCTTTCACTCGCGGCAGGCTGCGGCCTGACAATCGTGCTTTACCTGATCATGATCGCGATTCTGCCCCGTTTCGGAATAAATCACACGATATGACCAACATCACCGTCGCCGCCCTTCAACTTGAGCTGAATGCCAGCGAGGCCGAGAATATCGAGGCGGTGAGCGATTTGGTCGCGCACGCCGCTGACAAGGGCGCGAACATCATCCTGCCCCCTGAATTGTTCGAAGGGCCTTATTTCTGCCGGGTGGAAGACGAAGCCTTGTTCGCCACGGCCCTACCGACCAATGAGCACCCCAGCGTGCGCGCGATGGCAAAGCTCGCGCGGCAGCTTGGCGTCGCCATCCCCACAAGCTTTTTCGAGCGTGACGGTCCGCATCATTACAACTCACTGGCCATGATAAGCCCTGATGGCGAGATCATGGGGGTATACCGCAAGAGCCATATCCCCGACGGACCGGGCTATGAGGAAAAATACTATTTCCGTCCGGGCAACACCGGCTTCAAGGTCTGGAATGTGTGCGGTGCCCGCATCGGGGTCGGCATCTGCTGGGATCAATGGTATCCCGAATGCGCGCGGGCGATGGCGCTGATGGGGGCGGAACTGCTGTTCTACCCCACCGCGATCGGCTCAGAGCCCTATGACGCAAACCTCGACACCAGCCGCATGTGGCGCCGCGCAATGCAGGGCCATGCGGTCTCGAACTGCATGCCGGTTATCGCCAGCAACCGCATCGGGGCCGAAGGCGACCAGACATTCTATGGCCACAGCTTTATCGCCAACGAATGGGGCGACCTGATCCTCGATTATGGTGCAGGCGAGGCCGGCGTTCTGGTCGCGACGCTCGATCTCGATCAGGCGCGCAGGCACCGCGCCGGCATGGGCTTTTTCAGGGACCGCAGGCCCGATCTTTACCGGCGGTTGGCTGAGGACCTTTAGGTTTTTCCCTGCAACGCCAACGCCTTTGCAAACACATCCTCGAACATCGCCGCTGTCAGCCGCCCGGTATTGGTGTTGTAGCGGCTGCAATGATAGCTGTCGATCAGCACCCTGCCCGCGCCAAGATCATGCACTGCGCTGTGACCGAACGGATGCGCTGCCAGCCGCAGCCCCATATGCCGCGCAAAGCTGTCGTGCGCGATCTTGCCGAGTGCGATGAACACGCGAAGGTTGGGCAGCGCGGCAATCTGGCCGCTTAAAAATGCGCGGCAGGTATTGATCTCCTGGGGCGTTGGTTTGTTCTGCGGCGGCAGGCATTTGACCGCGTTGATGATCACTGCGCCGTTCAGCGTCAGACCATCATCCACTCGCGCATCATATTGCCCTGCGCTCAAGCCGAATTTGGCAATCGTCGCAAACAGCAGGTCACCCGCATAGTCGCCTGTGAACGGCCGACCGGTGCGATGCGCCCCATGCTTGCCCGGCGCGAGTCCGACTATGCCCAGCCACGCCTGTGCATCGCCAAAAGCGGGTACAGGCGCATTCCACCAATTGGGATATTCAGCGCGGCATTCCTCTCGCAACGCCACCAGGCGTGGGCACAGCGGGCAACCGTGCGGCGGTTCGGTCTGCGGAATGGGGCTTACGCTGATCATGGCCACGCGCTAGTCGCTGGCCATGGATGAGGCAATCCATCACGATTATCTGATCGCGCTGGGATCGAACCGGCGGCACCATCTTGTCGGCAGCCCGGCGCGCGTGCTGGCGGCCGCGCTCATTGCGCTGGCTGCAGAAGATATCGATGTGCTTGCCGCCTCGCCGCTTGTCACAACACGCCCTATTGGACCCTCCCGGCGCAGCTACATCAACGGCGCGGCTGTTATCCGCTGCGGGCTTTGGCCCGATGAGCTGCTGACGCTGCTCAAGCACATTGAGGCCAGCTTCGGCGCGCGCCGCGGCCAGCGCTGGGCAGCGCGCACGCTCGACCTCGACATCATTTTATGGTCCGGTGGACGCTGGCAAAGCCGCGCCCCAGACCTTGTTGTGCCGCACCGGCTGTTTCGCGAGCGCGGCTTCGTTCTGGGTCCCGCGCGTGTTGTTGCCCCGGGTTGGCGCGATCCATGCACACGGTTGACCATCCGCCAGCTTCACACGCGGCTCACGCGGGCTTGACCCCATGCCGATGCCCGACTAGGGAGGCGCGCGCACAGGGCAAAACACGCCCGCCGCCATCCGACGTCTGCATGCCGCAGACGCCCCAAACCGGGCCCTTAGCTCAGTCGGTAGAGCAACTGACTTTTAATCAGTAGGTCGCTGGTTCGAACCCAGCAGGGCTCACCATTTTGTTTGGATCGCTCAAATGTAATTCTGAGCTATCTGCGCAGGCCCAAGCGCGCGCACAGCTGTTGGGGCAGGCGTCGGTTTATTGACCGGTTCAGACGTTGAGCCACGCGGCAAAACAGCTTGGCGTCCGATTGTCGGGCTGGCGTTGGCGTTGTGATAATCGGATGATTACATGCCAGCTTTATGCCAGACCGCAGCACACCATCGACCGCTGCGTGAAACAACATGGTGCGCCCGACAGGATTCGAACCTGTGGCCCCCAGATTAGGAATTTGAGGTTTTGCTTGTTCTTTGCGATTATACGCAGCGAGCATCAGTGAAAACTCTTGCAATCCCGTGCTTCTGTCGGTTACATGCGGATAGCTGATATTCGATATGTTCGAAATCCGTGATTACTGCGTGATTACCCAAACGCCTTGCAGGATCCTCAAATGCCTAAATGCAAGATCACAAAGGAAGCTTCGACGCCCTCTCTCCGTGCGATGATACCGCATACTTATGGGATACCGAGATCGTTGGCTTTGGGTTGAAGCTCACCCCGACCGGTCATCGATCCTATCTGTTGCAATATCGTCCCGGCGGACGTGGCACCCCTACCCGTCGCATCAAGATCGGCGACCATGGCGAGTTGACCCCTGACCAAGCCCGCAAGACCGCAAAGGCGCTGCGCGCTCAAGTGACACTTGGGATCGATCCAGCTGAGACCAAGCGCGCCGAGCGTCAAGCCGCAGCCGATGTACGCAGCGCCGCTGCCGAGGCCGAACGGCTGGCTAAGACACTGCTGGTCTCGACACTGGTTGATGATTGGATCAACGCACTGCGTGCGGCCAGCGACGCGACCGGCAAGCCCCGTCCCCGCACCGTCCAGTTCTATGCCAGCACCGCCCGTAAGCATGTTGTGCCCAAGATCGGTGACAAGTCCCTGCCCGATGTCACCAAAGCCGATTTCAAAGCCATGTTAAAAGACGTGCCGGTTGGCAGTCAGGCCTTGCGCCGGAACGTCTATGCCACCGTTTCTGCGCTCTGCACATGGGCGCGCCACGATGCTGAGTTGATCGCGATCGATCCGCTGGAGGGAGTGAAGGCACCCAAGGCAGTGACGGCGCGCGATACGGTTCTATCCGATGACGAGGTCTATGTCGTCTGGCAGGCAGCGCACGGCCTGCGCCCGGTGCATCGCGTGTTCTATCGCCTGCTGATCTTGACAGGCCAGCGACGCGAGGAAGTAGCGGGCCTGCAATGGCCGGAACTGGACCGCGCCGCCATGCTCTGGACGCTGCCAGCCGGGCGCGCGAAGAATGGCGAAAAGCACCTCGTCCCCCTCTCGCCCATGGCCGTTGCTCAGCTTGACGTGATCGGCGGCACCAAATGGCCAAGGTCGGGCCCGGTTCTATCTCTCGACGGCAAGCGGTCGATCGCGGGCTTTTCAAAGCTACGCAAGGAACTGGACGCCGAAATAGTTGCCGTGATGGCCGATATGCCCGACGCTCCCGAGTTGAAACCATGGCGCCTGCATGACTTGCGCCGCACCTTGGCAACTGGCCTGCAGGCACTCGGAGCGCGGTTCGAGGTCACAGAATCGGTTTTGAACCATGTGAGCGGGTCCAAGGCTGGCGTGGCTGGCATTTACCAGCGGCACGATTGGGCAGTCGAGAAGCGCGAGGCGCTCAACGCATGGGCCGACAAAATTTCCGCCTTGGTTGCGATGCGATCAGGCGACAACGTGATTCCG
>NZ_JBGTFM010000429.1:0-7734 GCF_041747255.1 Blastomonas sp.
CCGTCTCGGCCGCGCTCGCTGTCCTTGGCCAGATCGATCCCGCGTGCCTTTGCCGCCGCCTCGCCGAGCAGCAATGCAGTGCCTGAAGGCGCATCGACCTTGTGGCGATGGTGCATCTCGGCGATCTCGATGTCCCAGTCCTCGCCGAGCCTGAGCGCCGCCTCATGCACCAGATGCGCGAGCAAGGTGACGCCCAGCGAGGTGTTGCCGGTCTGCAGCAGCGCGATCGAGTCCGCCGCCGTGTCGATCAGCCAGTGGTGGCGCTCTTCAAGCCCGGTGGTGCCGATGACGATGGGGGTGTGCGCGGCCACCGCCGCATCGAGGTTGGCCTCAAGCGCGTGCGGGGAGGAGAAGTCGACCAGCACGTCGCTTTGCGCTGCCAGCGCCGCGATGTCGCCGCCCTTGTCGATGCCGCCGGACAGCTCGGCCCCCGCCTCGGCAATCGCGTCTGTGAGCACGCGGCCCATGCGGCCTTCGTGTCCGATGATCCCGATCCGTGTCACGCGGTGCTTCCCTCAATCTAAAGTGTCAGGAGAAACTGACACAGTTTACGCAGTTTACACAGTTCAGAGGTTTGAAAACCTCTGGCCAACATGAGGCGTCCAGAGGTTTGAATAACTCTGGACCGTTGCGGCACGCCAGTGCGCTGAAAGCCGATCAAATGTGGCATGGGTAGCCCCAAATCTTCCATGCCATTCACGGCCCATGTAGGACAGGCTTTTCTTGTCGCGCAAGTCAGGCAATAAGCCCGTCTTATGGCCAAGATTCCCAGCATCGTTATCCTCACCGGCGCCGGCGTCAGCGCTGAAAGCGGCATCGACACGTTTCGCGCTGAGGGGGGCTTGTGGGAGCAGCACCGGGTGGAGGATGTCGCCACGCCCGAGGCGTTTGCGCGCGACCCCGATCTGGTGCTGCGCTTCTATGATATGCGCCGGGAGGCGATCCAAACCAAACAGCCCAACGCGGCGCACCATGCGCTGGCGCGGCTCGATGCGGCGTGGCCGGGCGAGCTGCTGGTGGTGACGCAGAATGTCGATGACCTGCACGAACGCGCCGGGGCACAGCGGCTGCTGCACATGCACGGCACCCACCTCAGCGCCTGGTGCCTCGCCTGCGATTCCCGGCCACCGTGGCGCGATCCGATGATTGACCGGCCTGCCTGCCCCGCATGCGGTGTGCCGGGGCAGCTGCGGCCCGACATCGTGTGGTTCGGCGAGATGCCCTATGAGATGGACCGGATCTACGATGTGGTGGGCAATTGCGACCTGTTCGTCTCAATCGGCACATCGGGCGCGGTCTATCCCGCCGCCGGGCTGGTGCGCGAGGCACGAGCGCGCGGGGCGATGACGCTGGAGCTCAACCTTGAACCCAGCCAGGGCAGCCACTTCTTCCATCAGTCACGCCACGGCCTGGCGACCGAGCTTGTGCCCGCGTGGGTGGATGAGTTTTTGGGGTAAGGTTTGGCCCTGACCTCTTTTGCTAGGACCGGGCGAGGGCAGATTACGCCCTGAAGCCCTCCCCCTTGATGGGGAGGGTTGGGTGAGGGTGAGCTCTCCGGATTGTGCCCCCGCGCCCGGACGCACCATCACCCTCACCGCTACGACTAGGCAGCACACTGCCAAGTCTCGCTGCCTCTCCCATCAAGGGAGAGGCAAAGGGGGCGCCGCTCTCCCATCAAGGGAGAGGCAAAGGGGTCGCCGCTCTCCCATCAAGGGAGAGGCGAAGACTAACGAAGCCTTCCTTGCGCCCTCATCCGTTGACCGTCACCACCAGCAGCAGCGTCCAGCCAATCGCGCCTGCATAGGCTGCCCAAGTGCCGATCACCCCGACCGAGCGCAGCAGCGGTGGCTTGCCGGGCTGGTGCGGCTGATTGAGGCCGATTATGTGCGCGGCGCGTGCGCCCAGGAACAGCACGGCGAGCGCGGTGAGCGGCCAGTGGCTGGCGTTGGCCATCTCGAGCAGGCCGATCAGGATGACAAACAACGGCGCGTGTTCGGCCAGATTTCCGTGTGATCGCGACACCGCGACCAGCCCCGGGTCACCCGCATCGCCGAACGCGGCGCGGGTGCGGAACCGCGCACGCACCGTGGCGATGGCGGTGGCGAGCAGCATGATCGCGCAGATGGCAGCGGTGAGCGCGGTAACCGGCAGTGTCATGGCATGATCCCCTATCAGTTGGGGAAGTTATGCAGGCGTGGCAGACGCTCCGCAAGCCCGACACCCGGCATCCTTGGTGATCTTCAGCGTGCGCCACATGGGTTTGAGGCCATCGATCAGGTGCAGCTTGCCCGCAGGATCATCGCCAAAGCCGGTGATCGCGCGCACCGCCTCCATCGCCGCAAAGCTGCCGACCATGCCGACCATCGCGCCCAGCACGCCCTGTTCGGCGCAGGTGTCGCAATCCTCGGCATCAAACGCGTCTCCGACAAAGCAGCGATAGCACGGCTGATCGGGCAGCCACCCGCGAAACGTGCCGACCTGCCCCTGAAACCGCCCGAGCGCGGCGCTGACCAGCGGGATGCGCAGCGCGGTCGCGGTGTCGGAGACCAGCAGCCGCGTGGCGAAATTGTCGGTGCCGTCGATGATGACATCTGCGCCGGCGAGGAGAGCGGCGGCATTGGCCGGCACGATCCGCTCGCTGATCGCGGTGACGGCCAGCGCGGGGTCGAACGCCTGCACCCTTCGCGCGGCAACGGTCGCCTTGGGTTGCCCGATGTCGGCGGGCGTGAACAGCGTCTGCCGCTGCAGGTTGGAAAGGTCAACGGTATCGTCATCGATCAGCGTCAGCGTGCCGATGCCTGCGCCTGCGAGATACTGCAGCGCAGGGCAACCAATGCCGCCCATGCCGACCAGCAGCACATGCGCTCGCGCCAGCCTCGCCACGCCCACGCCGCCGATTTCAGGCAACACGATATGGCGCGCATGGCGGTCAAGCTGGTCAGGGGTGAGGGGCATGGTTTCGCCGCTGTAATGCCGAACGCTGATCAATTCACCCGTTTTCCGGCGAATGCCGCAATCCTGGGGCGATGTGGCGCAATCCGATTCCTAAACTGCGGCTGTCGCCAGAGATCGGGTTGACAGATAATCGCGCCCGTTCAGCTTTCCAGCTGTTGCAGCAAGGCCCGCACGTCGCCGTCCATATCGGCATCACGGGTGCGCAGGTCTTCGATCAGGCGCACCGCGTGGATCACAGTCGAATGGTCGCGGCCACCGAATTTGCGGCCGATCTCGGGGTAGGAGCGCGGGGTCAGCACCTTGGCGAGATACATCGCCACCTGGCGCGGGCGCACCACCGCGCGGGCGCGGCGCTTGGATGACATTTCAGAGCGATCGACCTTGTAGAACTGGCACACCGCGCGCTGGATCTCGTCGATGGTGATGCGGCGGCGGTTGGCGCTGAGCAGATCGGACAGCTGCTCTTCGGCCAGCGCCAGCGTGACCTTTTGACCGGTGATCTGGACAAACGCCATCAGCTTGTTGAGCGCGCCGACCAGCTCGCGCACGTTGCGGCTGATGGTGCGCGCAAGAAACTCGATCACCTCTTCGGGCATCTCACCCATGTTCATCTGCTCAACCCGCGCGCGCAGGATCGCGCGGCGCAGCTCGATATCGGCGGGCTGGATGTCGGCAACCAACCCCATCGCCAGCCGCGACAACAGCCGCTGATCGACCCCGTCGAGCGCCTGCGGGGCGCGGTCCGACGTCACCACCAGCCTTTTGCCTGCGCCCAGGATCGCATCGATGGTGTGCAAAAACTCTTCCTGCGTCGAGTTCTTGCCGATGATGAACTGGATGTCATCGACCAGCAGCATGTCAAACCCGCGCAGCTGCGCCTTGAATGCCATCGAATCGCCGCGCTGGATGGCGCTGACGAAATCGTTCATGAATTTTTCCGCCGGGCAATAGCAGATGCGCGCGCCCGGATTGACCGCGGCATAGGCGTTGCCGATGGCGTGCAGCAGGTGGGTCTTGCCCTGGCCGGTGGCGGCTTTGAGATACAACGGGCTGAACAGCGGCTTTTCCGGCGCGGCCATGCGCTGTGCGGCATTGCAGGCGAGCACATTGGTCTGGCCGGTGATGAACCCTGCAAACACCTGCGATGCGTCGAGCGCGATGCGGTTGCCGGTGAGCGCGGGGGCGGGGCGGCTCATGACAGGTGGCAAGGTGGCTGTGCCATCGGTGTTGCGCGGGCGGACCAGATCGGCATCGCGCGGCGCGGCGGCGATGGTCACATTGCGCACCTCGGGACGGACGATCTTCCACGCTAGCGCCAACCGGTCGGCAAAGCGGTCACGCACCCAGTTGGCGGAAAATTCAGACGGCAGGTGCAGCTTGAGCATGCCCGAACCGGCATCGAAGCCGCCGGTGCGAATCGGGCGAATCCACTGGGTGTGAATCTGCGCGCCAAGGTCCTTCTTCAGGCCCTCGCTGATTTCGCTCCAGTCCGCTGCCCAGTCTGCTGCCGATCCCGCCGCGCCGTTCGAATCACCCGCTAAATTCATGCCCACGTACCGCCACTTCTTACAATAAACCTGGTCATTTCTGACAGGACCGCGTCAGGCGGGCCGCTGTACTCTTACCTGCTGCTGTTACCGGCCCGGGCGCGCTGGTGCGCGTGTCCCCGACCGTTCAGGCTTAAAACGTTCAGCGATAAAGCTGGACGTATTGCCTGCATTACCAGCACCAGCCGAACCGAAGCCCGGACGATGCCAGCCTGTGTGCTGCAGCAACATTGTGACCAATTGACCCAACATCCCTCGCCTCCAGCCGCTTGCGTCAGGCCAGGCGCCAGTGATGGCGCATATCCTGCAACAAACGCATCGGAACGGCCAAACCCCATGGCGTTCCTGTCTTGCAACTCGCGCGCAACTGTCCCCTGCCACGAAAGCACGATGCTTTCTTGGTGAAGCGGAGTTGCTGTTTTATGCTATCGGGAGCAGGGCAATCGCCTGAACCCGTCCAGTTATGTAGCGACGAAAAATCGAGTCGAGCAAGAGCAGCGCGGTAAAAAAAATGAAATAAAGACGCTTGACTCGGTTAACGCGCGGATATTGCTGGGTTCACTATATTTCCGTCATTAATTCAATGACTAAGGGCGTTACATGTTACCCTTGGCCGCGCGAATCGCGGGAATTGCTGGCGTTGCAAAATATGCGCATCAACAATCTGTGTTAAGCTTTTGTGACGCCTGATCGGCATCTGACACCGCACCATAAACCACCGTCGGTGACAAAACAAAGCCCGCCACCCGGCAGGGCAGCGGACAATCGATAGTCTGAAGGATTTTTGCGAGGAAGCAGCTGCGCTGCTCCGCAGCAAGCAGCTTAGCCCAGAGCCGCGAGCCGCTTGGTCAGGCGCGAGAACTTGCGCGATGCGGTGTTCTTGTGCAGCACACCCTTGGCCACGCCGCGCGCGATTTCCGGCTGGGCATTGGCAAGCGCCACCTTGGCGGCATCCTTGTCGCCGGCATCGAGCGCCGATTCGACCTTCTTGACGAAGGTGCGGATGCGGCCGATGCGGTTGCCGTTGACAATCGCACGGCGATCGTTGCGACGGATGCGCTTTTTGGCTTGTGGCGTATTGGCCATAGGTGTCTCACACGTCTTTCATTTGGCGATCAAATTCGGTTGATCGGGTGATGTCGGGTAAAAGCGCGAGGCCACAAGAGTTGCCGCCCGCGCTTTGAAGCCGCTGCCGTTAGCGCCAATCATGGTTCGCGTCAACGGCAGAATGGCGGCGGAATGGCAGCAGTATGCGCTGGGAGCGGCAACAACGTCAACGCTGGCAGGACGGACAATAAAAGGTCGAGCGGCCCGATTGCGCGACGCGTCGCACAGTGCCACCGCACGGGCAGGCTTCGCCCTCGCAGCCATAGACGCGCCAGTCCTTGGCGAAATAGCCAAGTTCGCCATCGGGCCGGGCGTAATCGCGCAGGGTCGATCCGCCCGCCGCAATCGCCTGCACCAGAACCTCTTTAATCGCAGCGACCAGTGGCCTGAGCTTGGCCGGGCCGATCTGTCCGGCGGCGCGCATCGGCGAGATGCGCGCCATGTTCAGCGCCTCGCAGACGTAGATGTTGCCCAGCCCTGCGACGATTCGCTGGTCAAGCAGCAATCCCTTGATCGGCGCAGCGCGCCCAGCCAACCGACGTTTCAGATAGGCGGCGGTGAAATCATCGCCCAGCGGCTCGGGACCCATCGCGGCAAAGGCGGGCAGGGTGCCCAACAGCGCGGTCGTCACCAGATCGACCGAACCGAAGCGGCGCGGATCGAACAACGAGAGCGTGTGACCCGATTCGGTGTCCATCACCAGATGGTCGTGCGTGCCGATCGCATCGGGGTCGATTCGCCAGCGGCCCGACATGCCCAGATGAAACACCATGCTGTCGCCCCGGTCGGTGGCGATCAGGCCGTATTTGGCGCGGCGGCCAAGCGCGGTAATCGTCGCGCCGGTCATCCGCTGGGCAAGGTCGGGCGGGAAGGCGCGGCGCAGATCGGGGCGATGCGTGACCAGCCGCGTGATGCGCGCGCCCTGCAGCACGGCAGCAAGCCCGCGCACGGTGGTTTCGACTTCGGGAAGCTCTGGCATACAAAACAGCAGCTATCAGGCATTGCGCTCGCAACAAAGCAGCTATCAGACTTTGCGCTCGCAACAAAGATGCTTACATGGGCGGCATGAGCGAGACAGTATCCTTTGGCTATCAGGACATCGACGCGTCTGAAAAGGCGGGCCGGGTGGGCGGCATTTTTTCAAATGTCGCGGGCAAATATGACATCATGAACGATGCCATGTCGGGCGGCATGCACCGGTTGTGGAAGGATCGCTTCGTGCGCCGGGTCAAGCCGCGCGCGGGTGAGGACATTCTCGACATGGCGGGCGGCACCGGCGACATCGCGTTTCGCATGGTCGCATCGGGCGCGCATGTCACTGTTGCCGACATCAACCAGGACATGCTCGATGTCGGCATTGATCGTGCGGTCAAGCGCGGCGAGGACCGGCTGGTCTGGTCGTGCCAGGATGCCGAGACGCTCAAGTTCCCCGATCGCAGCTTCAATGCCTATACGATTGCGTTTGGCATCCGCAATGTCACCCATATCGACCGCGCGCTGGCTGAGGCGCACCGCGTGCTGCGCTTTGGCGGGCGGTTTTACTGTCTTGAGTTTTCCTCGACCGAATGGCCGGGCTTTGCCGAGGTTTATGATGCCTATTCGCACCATCTGGTGCCGCGTCTGGGCAAGGCGATTGCCGGCGATGCCGAGAGCTATCGCTATCTGATCGAATCGATCCGCCGCTTCCCCAAGATGCCCGCGTTCGAACAGATGATCAAAGACGCCGGGTTCACGTCCACCCGGGTCGAACCGATCATGGGCGGGCTGGTCGCGATCCATAGCGGGTGGAAGGCGTGAGCGCATTGTCTGGGCGACTAAAGCCCCTCTCCTTTAGGGGAGGGGTTGGGGTGCGGCCTGCGCAAGTGAATGCAGTTCTCTGCGAGGCCGCCCCCACCCCGACCCCTCCCCTGAAGGGGAGGGGCTCTTCTAGGTGACCGCGCCGCGTACGCATATCTGGCGGCTCCTGAAATGGGGTCGTGTCCTGGCGCGGCATGGCGCGCTCAAGGGGCTAGAGGCTGCGCCGCAGACCCCGGCTGAGGTCAAGCGGCTGTTTCGCATCGCGCGGCTCGGCGCAAGAGTGCCAGCGACCCCCGATTATGCGGGGGCCTTCCGCGCCATCGGCCCG
>NZ_JBGTFM010000430.1:0-3213 GCF_041747255.1 Blastomonas sp.
TTGCGCAGCAAAGCTCGCTAGCTGTTGACATCAGCGAATGGCCGACCATGTTAGGTCACGCGGGCCGGGCCCCTCTGGCGCGGGATGATCAAGCGATTGTCCCGCGTGATGTCGGAACGTAACGGGATGCGTATTTCATCCCGGGCGTTCGGCCCGGAACTGTTGAACCTTAACCTCTGCGCATCCTGACCAATGCTTACATCCATTGGAAAGGACCAATACCCATGAAAACCATAATGACCGCCACAGCAGCGGCTCTGTCAGTAGCAGCCCTCTCAAGCCCGGCATTGGCCGGAAACACTGCAACCTTCCAGCACGAGGTTGCCGTCACTCACGGTGACCGCGCCGTCACCGCCGTTTATCAGCCGCGTACGACGGTCAGCCATCGCCAGATCGGCAACATGACCCCCAACCGCCCCAACACAGCGCGCTGCCTGTGGAGCGCCACTGTGATGGTGGAACGTCACCTGCAGCAACCAGCGGGCGCGGGCAGCCACGTCGTGCGCACCCTGGTGCCCGCCAAGGTGCTTGAGGGCCAGACCAACGGCCGCTGCGCCGCTGGTGAGAAGCAGTTTAGCAAGAGCATTGCCAAGCGTGACGATGAAGTGCGCGCGCATGTGCTCGCGGTCGCTGCTGAAGACCACAACAACCTGATGGCCGAACTCAGCGCCGGAAGCATGCCTTCCAGCTGAACGCTCAGGCCTATCCTCCCCGCAGCTTAGCGGCGGGGAGGATTTGCGTTTCGTCACCTTGCCAACGCGCCTCGCCTCGCGCAGTGTCTGGTTTATTCAAACAGAAACAACAAGAGGGGCTGGCCATGGCGGTTCGCACATTGAAATTCGGATCCATCGCGCTGGCACTGGCGATCGCGCCATTGCTTGGCACAGCCCAGGCGCAGGCAGAGACGACCGAGAATTTCACCGTCATCATCGGCGGCGCGCGGGTCGGGCACCTTGATACTGTGCGCAGCGGCGACACCGTCAAGATCGATTTCGATTTCAAGAACAATGGTCGCGGACCGACAATGAAGGAAGAGCTTAGACTGGATGCCAATGGCATGCCGGTCAGCTGGAAGATCACCGGCAACTCCACCTTCGGCAACGCCATCAACGAGAGCTTCACGATGGAGCGCGGCGTTGCGCGCTGGACCGACTCAACCGGCAGCGGCACCGCAAGACCATCAGGGCCGGCAATCTATGTCGCACAGGAAGGCAGCCCATGGGCGGCGGGCCTTTACGCGCGGGCTCTGCTCAAGGATGCGGATCGTTCGCTGCCAGCTCTGCCGGGCGGAGCGCTGAGCCTGGTGGAATTGGAAAAGATCGAGTTGACCGGCCCCGATGGCGGGATGACAGTCACCTCCTACGCCCTGTCGGGCAATGATCTCGATCCCGGCTACTTCCTGCTCGACGACAAAGGCGCGTTGTTCGCCGCGATTTCGCCGCGTGCGGTGTTCGTGCGCAAGGGCTTCGAAGGCGAAGACCTCAAGCTGCGCGATCTGGCGGTAAAATACTCGACCGAACGCTTCGTCAAGATGCAGGCCAAGGCGGCGAACAGCTACAAGGCACCCGTGCGCATCACCAATGTGCGGCTGTTTGATCCTGTCGCGATGGCACTGACCGAACCCAGATCGGTCGTCGTCAGCGGACAGCGCATCTCTGCTGTGCTGCCGGTCAACAGCCCTGCGACCGAAGGCGAGGTTACCATCGACGGCAATGGTGGCACGCTCGTGCCTGGCCTGTATGAAATGCATGGTCATATCGGCCAGGAAGACGCGATGCTCAACATCCTCGCCGGGATTACCTCGGTGCGCGACATGGGCAACGAGATCGAGGTGCTCGAGGGACTGGTTGAGCGGATCGAAAGCGGCGTGCTCGCCGGGCCGCGGATCATCCGCTCGGGCTTCATCGAAGGCAAAAGCCCGTTCAGTTCGAACAACGGCAAGCTGGTGACCAGCCAGGCCGAGGCCATCGATGCCGCGCGCTTCTATGCGGCGCGCGACTATCAGGCGATCAAGATCTACAACAGCATGAACCCCGAATGGATTCCGGCGCTGGTCGCCGAGGCCAAGGCTTTGGGGCTGCATGTCATGGGCCATGTCCCCGCCTTTACCAACGCCGATGCAATGATCGCAGCGGGTTACGACGAAATGACCCACATCAACCAGGTGATGCTGGGCTGGGTGCTTGAGCCTGAGGAAGACACCCGCACTTTGCTTCGGCTGACCGCATTGAAGCGCCTGCCCACGCTCGACCTCAACAGCGCGAAAGTGTCAAAAACGATAAGTGCGATGGTCGCAAACAAGGTCACGATCGACCCGACTTTCGCGATCCATGAAGCGCTGCTGCTCTCGCGCAATGGCAGCGTGTCACCGGGCATGGTCGATTATGTCGATCACATGCCGGTGGGTGTGCAGCGCAGCGCCAAACAGGCGTGGTCGAACATCGAGAACGCCGCCGATGACCGCGCCTATCGCGGCGCGTTCGACCAGATTGCAGCGACCATCCGCAAGATGCACGAATCGGGCATATTCCTGATCCCCGGCACCGATCTGGGCGGCAGCTTCAGTTTTCACCGCGAACTGGAACTCTATCAGCGAGCAGGCTTTACCCCCGCCCAGATTTTGCGCCGGGCAACTTATGACATGGCCCAGTATTTGAAGCAGGACCAGTCGCTGGGCAGCATTGAAAAGGGCAAGCTGGCGGATTTCTTCCTGATCCAGGGCGATCCGACGCAGGACCTCAAGGCCATCAAGGCGATCCGCATGGTCGCCAAGGACGGCGTGTTTTATTATCCCAGCGAGGTTTATCCTGAGTTTGGCATCCGGCCCTTTGCGACCAAGCCTGATGTGAGGATGCCATGATTGCTGCGCACCGTTGGGGGTAAGCGCATTACGCCAAGGCAGTGCAAACGTCCCTCGACTTCGCTCGGGACAGACGGCGGTAGGGAGGTCGTGCAGATAATCTTGTGCGCACCTGATCTGGGTGCCCTCCCCCTTGCCGCGTTCCCGAGCGAAGTCGAGGGACGTACGCGCAAGGGTTCAGTCATGGTCAATCAGGCTGGTGCGCAAAACATGCGCGCTACTCGCTATCCTTGGGCGGCTTGCCCGCATCACGCACCGTCCAATATTGCCAGGCGAGCAGGCCGAGCACCACCGCGCCGGTGAAACCCATTTCGAGGATGCCGATATTGTCGCCAATCCATTCGCTCATGTCA
>NZ_JBGTFM010000431.1:0-1608 GCF_041747255.1 Blastomonas sp.
GATCGCCGCCGAGCTGGGCGAGCGCGCACCCGCGCTGCGGACGGTGCGCCGCGCGACCCGGATGGGCTTGTGGATATCGGTCATCAGCGGGCTGCTGGGACTGGGGATCTGCCTGCTGCTCGGCCCGCTGATGCGCGTCACCGGGCAGGACGAGACCATCATCGGCCTCGCGAACCAGTACAACACGGTGATCATCTTCTCGCTGATCCCGATGCTGTTCAACAATGTGCTGCGCAATTTCGTCTCGGCGCTGGGGCGGCCGGTGTTCGCCACCGCGATCACCGCGGCTGGCATCGGGGTCAACGCGCTGGCCAATTACGCCTTCATCTTCGGCAATCTGGGCGCGCCCGAGCTGGGCCTTCGCGGCGCGGCGATCGCCACGATCATCACCGCGCTGTTCACCTTCGGCGCCTATATGCTGGCGATCCGGATGGACCGGCGGCTGCACCGCTATCACGTGTTCGGCCGCTGGTGGTCGCCCGACTGGGCGCGCGCCTGGACCATCACCAAAATCGGCACTCCGATTGCGCTGACCATCACCGCCGAGGCCGGCATCTTCGGCGCGGCGGCCTTTCTGATGGGCAATATCGGCGCCAGCCAGCTCGCCGCGCACACGATAGCGCTGCAGATCGCCGCGCTCGCCTTCCAGGTGCCCTTCGGGATCGGCCAGGCAGCGACAATCCGCGTCGGCTATTTCTACGGCGCGCGCGATCCCGTGGGGATGCAGCGCGCGGGCTGGTGCGCGATCGTGATCGGCACCGGCTTCATGGCGCTGACCGCGCTGGCGATGGTGCTCGCCCCCAAGCCGCTGATCGCGATCTATCTCGACCCCTGGGATCCCGCCAATGCGGTGCTGGTGGGCCTTGCCTTGCAATATATCGTTATCGCTGCGGCCTTCCAGCTGTTCGACGGGATGCAGGCGGTCGCGGCGGGGGCCTTGCGCGGCCTGCAGGACACCCGCGTGCCGATGTGGATCGCCGCCTTCTCCTATTGGGTGCCCGGGTTCGGGACCGCGATGGTGCTCGGCTTCGCCACTCCGCTCGAGGGCGTGGGGGTGTGGATCGGGCTCGCCATCGGGCTGACCTGTGCGGCGCTGCTGCTGACCTGGCGCTGGCACCGCCGCGAGGCGCTGGGGCTGACGCAGCGCCCCTTGCGCGTGGATTGAACGGCCCGGCAAAAAACCGCTTCGAGCGAAGAATTTTTAGCTGAACGCCGGTTGACTAAGCACGGGCGCATACACATATGCGACCCGCTGGCACTCACCCCCCGTGAGTGCCAACTTGCAATTCAACCCTCTTAAAGGAAGGTCAAACTATGGCATTTCGTCCACTGCATGACCGCGTATTGGTCCGTCGCATCGAAGCCGACGAGAAGACCGCAGGCGGCATCATCATCCCCGACAGCGCCAAGGAAAAGCCCAGCGAAGGCGAGATCATCGCCGTCGGTGAAGGCGCCTACAACGAGGACGGCGATCGCATCAAGCCCGACGTCAAGACCGGCGACCGCATCCTGTTCGGCAAATGGTCGGGCACCGAGGTCAAGCTCGATGGCGAAGACCTGCTGATCATGAAGGAAAGCGACATCATGGGGATCATTTCCTGATCCGCT
>NZ_JBGTFM010000432.1:0-4536 GCF_041747255.1 Blastomonas sp.
CCGTTGCTGGCTAAGCTAACCTGCCTAACCTAACAGCTGTATCAGATATCTTCCCCCGCGGCCCGCGCCCGATCAAGTAACGTAGCCTCGGCTTTCGGGACCAAACGATATGCGGCAGTGAGCAGCACTGTCCCAATCGGCGCGGCAATGAGCAGCGATAGCACCCCGATTGACAGGCTTCCGCTGAGGGCCGACACCTGACCGGCAAGATAAGGCCCAAGCGACAGCCCAATCAGGGTGGTCGCCAGAAAGAACGTTGCAGTCGCTGTGCCGCGCATGCGTGGAAGCACCAGATCCTGCGATGTCGCGGCAGCTGCACCCAGCGCCGAACTCGCGAACAGCGACAACACGAACCCAAGAATATAGAACAGAAGCGGGCTTTGCGTCGTGAAGGCAATGATCAGCGGGATGACCGGTGCCAGCACGCCAAACATGATCACCAATACGCGCCCTGCGGGGTTGCGCTGGCGTGCCCAGTCGGCCACGCGTCCGCCGATGATGATCCCCAGAAACCCGCCCAGCGCGCCGGGGCCGCCAATCCACCATCCAGCGACCGATGGCAGCTCTCCGAGCACGCGGATCGCGTAAGGTGCAGACCAGAATGATACCGCGTAAGACGAAAACGCAACCATGCCGTAGCCAAGAATGGTGCACAAAAAGGCCGGCGACCCCCAGATCAGCGCAAACGCGGGACCATCGCGCTTTTTCAGCGATGTTGCCCAGGAATATACCGCGTAATAGCCGATGCCGACTGCGATCCACTGCGGATAATTGCCGGTCCCCAAAATCAGCAGCCAGGCAATAGCGGCAATAACGACCATGCCACCCAGATTGATTGCGAGCGCACGGCCCCCTTGCCGCGCCGCCGAAATGATCGTGAATGGCGGAATGACCGCGAACAGCTCTTGCCCGAAGCCACGAAACGGGTCCTTGGGCGGCGGGGTTAGAATGCCGTCCGCCTGACCGCGCACCGGTTCGCGCAATGTCGCAACCAGCACGGCCAGCAGCAAGCCGGGCAGGCCGACCGCGAGAAACGCTGCCTGCCATCCGGCAAGGCCAAGCGGAGCATCAACTGGATAGGTGGCGTTCCAGCGTTCGACAATCAGGCCGCCGATCAGCAGCGAAACGCCGCCACCAATATAAAGGCCAGACGAGTAAATCGCGAGCGCGGTGGCGCGAAACTTTTTGGGAAACCAGTCGGAAATCAGCGAATAGGCCGATGGGCTCGCGGTGGCCTCGCCGATGCCAACCCCGATGCGCGCAAGGCCCAACATCCCGAAGCTGCGCGCAAAACCCGAAAGCGCAGTCATCGCCGACCACAGCGCCAGCCCCAGCGCCATAAGGCGCACCCGGTGCCAGTTATCGGCGAGTTTGCCGAGCGGAATGCCGAACAGCGCATAAAAGACACCGAACGCGGTCCCGTAAAGAAAGCCAAGCTGGTCGTCGGTCAGACCCAGATCGGCTTTGATGTCCTCTGCCAGGATCGACATGATGTTGCGGTCAACAAAATTAAACACATAGACCAGCACCAATATGCTGAGCCCATACCAGGCATAACGACGGCTGGTGGTCGGAAAGGCGTCCTGCGGCGGCACACCCCCCGGTCCATCTGCGGCTGCATCCATGTTGTTTGCTGACCCGTTCATTCGTGCATCCCTTCCGAGATTTTTGTCGCTGGCGCATGTGGCTAGCAGAGCGGCGCATTCACGCAAGCCACTATCCTTTGCTGCATCGCGGTGGCAAAATCACAATGCCATGATTGTCCCCCCTCCCAGCATTCTGTTTGTGTGCCTTGGCAACATCTGCCGCTCGCCACTGGCCGAGGGTGCGCTGCGCAATGCGCTGAACGCACGTGGGTTGGATTGGACTGTCGATTCGGCTGGAACGGGCCACTGGCATATCGGTAGCCCGCCCGATCCGCGCGCGATTAGGGTGGCGGCTGCACATGGCGCGGACATTGCCGGTCTGCGGGGCCGTCAGGTGGATGTCGGCGATCTCGTCCGGTTTGATCTGGTGCTGGCGATGGATCACGACAATCTGCGCCTGCTGCGGCAGCTTGCTCCGGCGGAGAACCTATCCCACGTCGCGCTTGCGCTCGATCTCGTGCCCGGGCGTGAGGGCGAGGCGGTTGCCGACCCCTATTATGGAGACCAGGACGGCTTCCTGCAGACATGGCGCGATGCCACTGCAATCGCCGAGGCCTTGATCGCCCGGTGGATCGCCGATGCCGGGATGTCAAACGGGTAACGCAACCTCGGGCTCTGGTGGCTGTCGTTTCAGCAGGCGTATAGCTTCGTGCAATGACGTTGGCGCCAGTACGCGCAGCATCAGGACATAGCTCAGGCCGCCAATCGCTGCGAGCATCGCCAGCCGCAGCATCATCTGCAACACCCCATCGACGAGCACGCCTTGCGTGCCCCGGCTGATCGCAATGACCACAATCGCCATTGCCACCGCCGAAAGTATCCCGGGCCAGCCAGCCAGCAGCACGTCGCGCGCCCGCACGCCGATGACGGGGCACGATTGCCAGAGGGTAAAGCCAAGCACGATCGGCAAGCCGATCAGCCAGGCCATCGCCAGCCCGATCACGCCAAACTGCACACCGATGAGGAACATCAGCGGCATCAGCGCCGCACCAAAGGCCGAGCAGCGCACCGTTATCCGAGGCTGACCGAGCGCATTGACCGCCGGTGCCATGAGGATGTGCAGCGTCATCACCGGCATCGACAGAGCGAAAATCTGCACAAGCGGCACCATCTCAAGCCATTTTTCACCAAACAAGGTATAAATCGCTTCGGGCGCGGTCACAGCGAGGCCGAGATAGACCGGGCAGCTGATCAGCATGATCAGGCGAATCGCGGTGAGAAATGCTGCCGAGAGCCGCGCGGGATCTGACTGCAGCCGTGAATAGGCCGGAAACGCAACCTCGTTGAGCGGCGGGATGACCTTTGCTGCGAAAACATGCGCCAGGAACAGTGCTTCTGCATACAGGCCCAGCGCATGCGGATCGAGCACGCGACCTGCGATCAGCACGTCGGCTTGCGTTTGCACGCTCCATAACAAGTGGCTGGTCAGCATCGCGCCGCCAAAGCCGATCATGCTGCCGGTGCCGCGAAAATCGAAACTCGGCCAGACGATGAAGCGCTGCGCAATGCACAACCCGATGGCGCGGGTCCACATCATCGCGGCGGGCGCGATCACCAATGTCCATACGCCCAAACCGGCCAGCGCGCAGCCCAGAGAGACGAGTGCACCGACCAGGGCCGAGATCAGGTTGACGATTGCTAGCCGCCGAAAATCGAGCGCGCGGCTCATCAAAACCTCTGGCACGGCCATGAACGGCGTGGCCAGATAAGCGAGCGCCTGCCAGCGCAGCATGTCGCTGACCATCGGTTGCCCATAATAGCTGGCAATCGCAGGGGCGGCCGCAAACTGGATCGCGGCGATGCCGCCGTTGAGAATCAGCAGCAGGCCAAACGCCTGACGCACCCGGAACGGATCGATCCGCTCCTGCTGGATCAGCGAGCTGGCAAATCCGTAACCATTCAGAAACGCCAGCATCACCATCACCACCTGGGTCATGGCGAACAGCCCATAGTCGGACGGGTCAAGAATGCGGATCACCGCAAGCGTGCTGCCCCACATCACGATCTGGCTGACGATCTGGCTGCCCGAACGCCAGAAAACCGCCGATCGCACGCGGTTGGCAAACCCCTTGTCAGTCAGCAATTCGCCATTATCTAGATGCATATCAATAATGGTCCTTGGGGGGCGGGCTTGCCCGGGCTTTCAGCGTTTAGCGGCAAATCCCAAAAATATTTGAAATAAAATTGCAAAAAGCGTTTGACCCGAATCGAACCCCTCCATATATGACCTCTCACCGGACGGGACGCGGCGCCAACGCATCGCACCCCACCTGGTCGCCAACATAAACGGACACCAAGTCCCCCGAGAGAAAAATCGGGGAACAATGGTCGTCCGCTACTTTTGTCGGTCGGCTCTTTGACATTGTGATTTAAGATGAAGGGACATGTGGGCGACGGCGCCCAGACCCGCGGAGTTTAAGGCCGCGAAGTCTGGTTGCATTAAGTCGTTCCTTATGTCCTTCACGTATCCATACGTAAAGAAATGTGCAGGAACGGCTCCTTAAGCTCATGTTCTGGCGGCTAGCGAACTTCGGTTCGTGCTGCCATTATGTGTGACAAAACTTGAGAGTTTGATCCTGGCTCAGAACGAACGCTGGCGGCATGCCTAACACATGCAAGTCGAACGAGACCTTCGGGTCTAGTGGCGCACGGGTGCGTAACGCGTGGGAATCTGCCCCTTGGTTCGGAATAACTCAGAGAAATTTGAGCTAATACCGGATGATGACGTAAGTCCAAAGATTTATCGCCAAGGGATGAGCCCGCGTAGGATTAGCTAGTTGGTGAGGTAAAGGCTCACCAAGGCGACGATCCTTAGCTGGTCTGAGAGGATGATCAGCCACACTGGGACTGAGACACGGCCCAGACTCCTACGGGAGGCAGCAGTGGGGAA
>NZ_JBGTFM010000433.1:0-3406 GCF_041747255.1 Blastomonas sp.
GACTGGTATGGCGTCGGCGATACCGGGTCGATCGCGGGCGAAGGGCCCGAGCGCGAGGGGCTGTATGTCTGGGAGGACGCGCAATATCTCGAGTTGCTCGATATCGACAGTGGCCAGCCGGTCGGCGGTGGCGAGACCGGCGACATGGTGGTGACCTGCCTGTTCAAGGACGACGTCGCGCCGTGCATCCGATTCAACACGCACGATATCACGCACGAGCTGACCGGCAGCAACGCCACCGGCATGGCGTTCAAGCGGATCGCGGGGTTCAAGGGGCGCAGCGACAACATGGTCAAGCTGCGCGGTATCAACGTGTTTCCGCACGCCATCGGCGCGTTGATCGAAAACCGCGCCGATCTGACCGGCGAATTTGTCTGCCGAATGACGCGCGATCCGGCCAGCCAGCGCGATGACATGACCGTGACGCTCGAAAGCCGGGGCGGTACGGATCCAGACCAGATCGCCGCGCTGCTGCGGCAGGGACTGGGTGTCGAGGTGACGGTGGCGCTGGTCGCGCCGGGGCAGACGGCCGCGCAGACCCAGATCGACGTGCGGCAAAAGCCGATCCGGCTGATTGACGAGAGGGGGTTGTGAGGGGTTGGGTATCCCAATCCTCCCCCAGCTTGCCTGGGGGAGGGGGACCATCCGCAGGATGGTGGGGGGGCAGATGCGCTCCTTCAGCACTCGTTTGCAGCGCTCCAGGGAAGAGCCCCTCCACCGTCGACCTGCGGCCGCCGGTCCCCCTCCCCGAGCAAGCTCGGGGAGGATTTTGATGATACTCGATCCCTTCAACGCATTTGTCGAACACGCGCCCGATGCTCTGTCGGGCCGCGGGCCACTGTCTGGCATCACCATCGGCATAAAGGCCAACATCGCAGTCAAGGGTCTGCACTGGACCGCAGGCATGGCGCTGTTCCGCGACCGGATCGCCACTGAGGACGCCGAGGTCGTCGCCCGGCTGCGTGCCGCAGGTGCGGTCATCTCCGGCATGCTCACCATGGAGGAAGCCGCGCTCGGCGCGAAGACCGACAACCCCTGGTTTGGGCAGGTGCACAACCCACACGCCCACGGCTTCACCCCCGGCGGCTCGTCGGGCGGCAGCGGCGCGGCGGTGGCAGCAAAGCTGTGCGATGCGGCGCTTGGCACCGATACCATGGGGTCGGTGCGCATTCCGGCGGCTTATTGCGGCGTTTATGGCTTCAAGCCCGCACAGACCGCCGTCTCCCAGCGCGGGCTGGAGTTCGCCGAACCATCGCTTGACAGCATCGGCCCGCTTGCGCGTTCGCTCGATTTGCTCGATCAAGTGGCGCGCGTCATCTCGGATGTGGGCGATGCGCCTGCCGCAAACGGCTGCGCGGTTCTGGCTGATCTCGGCGGGGTGGAGTGTCAATCTGCGGTGATCACAGCTTATAACCGGGCTAGCGCAGCAATGGGTGAGGTTGCCGACATCACCCTGCCGCATCGGTTGTCGCGGGTGCGCTATGCCGGGTTCATCAAGACGGTGCGCTTCATGGCGCAGCATTTTACCGATGCCGACCCCGCCTTGCTTTCCGATCACCTTAAACGCCTGATCGCCTATGGCCCGCGCCGGTCGGATGCCGACTGGGCCGAGGACCAGAGCGTGCTGGCCGACACCGCCGAGGCTTTGCGTCAGGCGGTTGCAACCCATGGCGTGCTGCTGCTGCCCACCGCGCCACAAACCGCCTTTGCCCATGCCGATGCCACGCCCTCCAACCAGGCGGATTTCACCTGCCTTGCCAACATCGCCGGGCTCGCCGCGCTCGCGCTGCCCGCCGGGTTTAGCGATTATGGCCTGCCGGTCGGGGTTCAGCTGATCGGTGCGCCCGGCTGTGAGGCCGCGCTGTTTGACCGCGCGCGTGCGCTCGATGCCAAGCTTTGCGCGTATCGCCCGCCGTTTTTCACGAAGGAGCCAAACCCATGAAGATCATCGTGCTGTTCAACTTAAGGCCCGGCGTCTCGGTCAGCGAATATGAAGATTGGGCGCGAAACCAAGATTTTCCAGCCGTCAATGCGCTCGGTTCGGTCAACGCGTTTACCGTCCATAAGGCCACCGGGCTGTTCGGCTCGGACGGGACATCGCCCTACAGCCATATCGAGATCATCGATATCACCGACATGGACGCCTTCGTCGCGGACATCAGCACGCCCGAATTCCAGGCAATGGCCGCACCGTTTCAGCAATATGCTGACAACCCGCAGTTCATCCTCACCGAGGACCTGTGATGCGCCGCTTCGAAGGCAAGACCATCGTTGTCACCGGCTCCGGCAAGCACAAGGGGCTGGGTCAGGCGATCTTGCAGCGCTTTGCCGATGAGGGCGCACACTGTGTGGTGTCCGATGTGGTGATCGATGCCGAGGCCGAAGAGGTCGCCGCTGAGCTGCGCGCGCGGGGAGCGAAGGTCGAAACCATCGCCTGCAATGTCGCCGATGCCGCGCAGTGCGCCGCGCTGGTCGATGGCGCGCGCTCCGCGTTCGGCGCGGTCGATGTGTTCGTCAACAATGCCGGCATCGGCTTCATGATGAAACCGCTGCTCGATGTCGATCCGGCGGACTGGGACAAGGTGCTCGCCGTGAACCTGTCGGGCGCATTCTATTGCACGCAGGTTGCGGCCAGGGCGATGATTGCGGGCGCGCGCGGCGGGCGGATCATCAACATCGCCAGCCAGGCGGCGAAGACCGGCTTTCCGCACCTGCCCGCCTATGTCAGTTCCAAGCACGGCATGGTCGGATTGACCCGCGCCAGCGCGGTGGAGCTGGGCGCGCACGGCATTACCGTCAACGCGGTTTGCCCCAACCACGTCACCACCGGCCTCGGCGCGCAGCAGAATGCATATTTCTCAAAGTTGCTCGGCTTTGCCAGCGTCGAGGCGTATCTTGCCAACATGAAGGCGAAGAACCCGATGGGCCGACCGGGCCTTGCCAGCGACACGGCGTCCGCCTGCGCCTGGCTGGCGAGCGACGATGCGGTGTATGTCACTGGTGAGGCGCTGAACGTAAGCGGCGGCGAGGAGATGCATTGACGTAAACCTCCTATCCCCTTGTGGGAGAGGAAACGAAGCCTTGCGAGCTTGCTCGCCAGGCGCAGTTGGAGAGGGGGGGGCGTGCGAACACAAGCGCTGCCTCACCCTCTCCCAGCTACGACTAGGCAGCACGCTGCCAAGTCTGCGCAACCCTCTCCCGTCAAGGGAGAGGGGTATGGAGAAGAGGTGAGATGTTCGAAGAACGCATCGACTGGCCAAACGGTGCCAAGCTGGCGTTGAGCGTCGTCGTCAACGTCGAGGAAGGCAGCGAGATGACCGTCGCGCGCGGCGACCGGGGGATGGAGCCGGTCGACGAGCTGGGCGTGCACGTCAAATCGCCGATCCGCAACTATGGCAACGAAAGC
>NZ_JBGTFM010000434.1:0-6581 GCF_041747255.1 Blastomonas sp.
TCACCCGGCGATACATGTCACTGGAAAGTCTCGCCAGGATCGTCGATAACCCCGTTCTCAGTCTGCCCGGCGTGGGCAACTGAAACCATCACCGCAGCCGAAACGGCGTGCACGAATTACACCATGTGATGGGACGCTACCATTGGTTGTGCTGGACTTGGGGTGTTCTGTAGGATTGCGGCGAAAAACACGTGCGCGACCTGAACGCTCTCAGCTTGGCTTTGCCACCATCAGCCATGTCGCGATGACGAGCGGCACCGTGCTCAAAATCCCCCAAGCCAGCCAGCGTCGTGAAAGCGAACGATACTCTTCACCCACATCGCCCGCCGAGAAAGCTTTTGCCAATCGTGCCTGCTTCACCTGAATCGGCACGATCCGAAGTATCCAAGTCAGCCCCGACAACGCGAACAGGATTTGGCCCCAGAGAAGCCAGCCTTGGTCAAGTGGAAAGCCAGCCGAAATGGCCATGCCATAGCCGCCGGCGATGATCAGCGCCGCGCCCCAGACCGTCATTGACCAGTCGGTATAGGTCACCAGCTTCTGCGCAAAGCTCAGCACCTCTGACCGCCCGTCGCGGTCGGCAAAGAATTTCCAGATCGCAGTGACGGTGATGTTCCCCATTAACATCGCAACGCCCGTCACGTGCACAAATTTCGCCACATCATAAATCATCAGACCCGCCTTAGTGCGCCAATCATTTCGGTAGATTGATAGAAAACGTTCACCCGCGGAACACGGCCCCGGTTTACGAAGTTTCATTGCCCATTTTGGGCCAAGTTGGTTCTTACGGTCAAATACCGGGACTGGCAGGGCCAACTCCGTCCTGTCGCTCGTCTGTATCACCAGCACCAGGCCGGAGTTCGCCGAAGACGGTCATTCACCCCCCGTTAGGAAGCTGAGCAGTCGGCGAGTACGAGCAGATTCGATCAAGGACGGACTATCGTTTGAAGCAGCAGTCCAAACGGTCCACCGATAAGCAAGAGTGTTGCTATAGATGTTTCGAACAAGACTGCGATCCAGTTTTTCGGAACGTTCGCGTTGTCTGCAAATATTGAAACAATCCGCCCTATTGCGGCGCCGGCCCAACTCAGACCCACAACCAGGAATGTTGCAGGTAACATCGTCAGGAGCGGAATACTTCCCGCGAATACGAAAAGTCCGCCAAACGTTGACCTGAACTCCGATCGCCCAGGAGCCGTCACAGCTGTTAAGCCGGTGAACGCTGCTGCCCGTTGGGGAAAAAACAGGCCCAGGCACCCCATCAGCACGGTGATGATGGCGCCGGCTATGTTCAGTATCTCCATCGACCTCTCCGAATACTGCTGGACGGATCCACTTTTGGGGACCAAAACACCGAAAGTATAGTACGCACTTTTTGGTGCCTACCCAGACGTTCGAGGCCCGCCCTGTGAAACCTGATGTCCTGTCTTCCCAATGCTCATCAAGGCGGTATCTGGCGTCCCTGACGAGCAAATGGTCGATACTTATTGTGAACGCGCTGGGCCACGGGCCTCTTCGGAACGGAGAGCTGTTGCGAACGGTTGAAGGCATCTCTCAAAAGATGCTGACGCAAACATTACAGGAACTCACTGCACTGAACATCGTCGAGCGAGACGACAAGAAAACCATTCCGCCGCATGTTGAGTACAAGCTGACAGTTCTTGGTCATTCGTTCAAAAAGGAAGCCAACAGCTTGATCCGATGGGTAGAAGCGAGTTTGCCGCTGATTTCCGAGCGAACGCGGCGGCGGAGAACCTCCTGATCCTCTGCGATGTCGAGGTCCGGCCAGATTGGCTCCCACTGCCAAATTCCGGGACCGACCGGGTCGATCCAATCGTGTCATTCGGCGGCCCTACCGCTACCCGGCTGGAGATCGCCGATTCCAGCCATAGGCGCCCACCGGCAAACGCCGGCGACCTCGACCGACCCGCTTGCGTGCGCTAGCTGTCATCCTCATTAATCCAGGGGCGCACGTGACCGACATCTTCCTCTCCTACAACCGCGAGGACCAGGCGCGGGCCAAGCTGTTCGCCGAGGCGTTCGAGGCGCAAGGCTTCAAGGTCTGGTGGGATATGGGTCTTCGCACCGGCGAGGCGTATGATCAGGTCACCGAGAAGGCGCTGAAGACAGCGAAAGCCGTCGTGGTGCTTTGGTCGAAAAAGTCGGTCGACAGTCGCTGGGTCCGCGCCGAGGCCACGCTGGCTGATCGCAACAAGACGCTAGTGCCCTGCATGATCGAGCCGTGCGAACGGCCGATCATGTTTGAGCTGACGCAAACGGCGGAGCTGGGCCACTGGCAGGGGGACGCTGGGGACAGAGTTTGGGCCGCGTTCCTGTCCGATGTGACGCGGTTTGTCGGCGCGCAAGCCAAGCCCGCCGCCACCGCCATGCCCAGCTTGGCGAAGGTCGCGGCCGAACCCACCCACACGATGCTGGCTGTCCTGCCGTTCGACAATCTGTCGAGTGATACCGAGATGGATTATTTCTCCGACGGCGTGTCGGAGGACATATTGGGCCGCATCCAGCGCGCATCGCGGCTGAAAGTGATTGGCCGCACCTCCAGCTTCCAGTTCCGCGGGGCCGACAAGCCAAAGGCGGCCGCAGCACTCAACGCCACCCATGTGCTGGACGGGTCTATCCGGCGGGGCGGGACCAAAGTGCGCATCGCCGCCCATCTGACCGAGGCCGCGACACAGACCACCATCTGGTCAGACAAATATGACCGCGCCCTCGATGACATCTTCGCCGTGCAGGACGAGATTTCCGAAGCTATCGCTGAAGCGCTGGATGCGGCCTTCTTTCCTCAAGCCGTGCAGAAAATCGACCCGATCGCCTATGATTTGTATCTGCGGGGGCGAAACCTAATCATAGACGCCGACGGTGCCCGACAGGCCATCGCGCTGCTGGAAACCGCGGTAAAGCGTGCGCCCGATTTTAGCGACGCTTGGGCGGCGTTGGCGATGCAAATGTCTTCGTTGCGGCAAGGCATGCCTTACGCTGATCGCGCAGCCATGACGCGTCGCATTCAAGAAGTGCAGCGTCAGTGCAGCACACTCGATCCTGACAACGCACGCAATGCCGCCAGCGACATTTGGTTGGCCCCTCCATTTGGCGATTTTCTTGGCCAGCACGATAGGCTGCAAACTCTTGCCCGAGTTGGACAGAATTCGGCTGTTGCGCTTGCCACCGTCGGCTATCTTTATGAAAATATGGGCCACAATCGCGAAAGTTTCTCGCTCGCTCAGCGTGCGCTGGCGCTTGATCCCCTTGATGAGTTGGCTGTCTCGGCGAAGTGCCAGTCGCGATGGCGCGCTGGGGACTTTGAAGGCGGGATCGCCGCTATGCAAAATGCGGTCGCCACCTACCCGGACAACCATCACAATGTCGCTGCCCTCATCTTGGCTTTGACCCATCAAGGCGATTGGGACGGTGTCGACCGACTGATCGACCCTGAACGCCTCGCGCAATATCCATTGCGGGAGCATCGTGGGGTGGTGATGTTGGTCCATGTTCTGCGGAACCCCACGCCTGAAAACCGGCGGTTCATGCTGGATGCCATTACGCGCGGCATAGACCGAACTGGCCACACGGAAGTTATGCCCTTTACCACTCTGGCCGAGCTTGGTTTCGTCGATGAGGCATTTGCTCTGCTGGATCGTGCCAAGCTGGGGCCAAGCGGCGGGCCAAAGGATGTGATGGGCGCCAACGCCTACCGGCCCCATTTGCTGTTTCCCGCCGCCTATACCAAGCTGCGCGCCGACCCCCGCTTTGTGAAACTGTGCGCGCGTCTGGGGCTGGTGGAGTATTGGCTTGCCACTGAGAAGTGGCCTGATTGCGCGCAGACAGTGCCCTATGACTTCAAGGCCGAGTGCGAGAAGTATCGCGACTTTCCCAAGGACGTGTTCTTCGCATGACCACCGCCCCCGACATTTTCCTCTCTACAACCGCGAGTTTCCGGTTCGCGCGACCAACGGTTTAGGGCCAGGTCGGCTCTCATAGTCGGTATCTGCATCCGGCAGGGTCGCCTCAGTCCTGTCATTCGGCCTACTCACTACAACCAGGCCGGAGTTCGCCGGAAGCGGTCGTTGCGTTGAAATAACATGACAGCACGAGCCCACGAGCTGTTAATTGGCTCCAAGCACCACGGTAACGATTTCCACTTCAGTGCTTTGAAATGAGCCACTGACCCGGTACGCGTGGGTACAGCGCTCGATATCGTGATCTGTCCGGCAGGTGTATGCCGCCGAAGCGGCTTAAGGTATGGGCGATCTAGTTTTCCGCGTGCGCCGTCGTCAAATCGAACACAGCCTGTTCAAGCAGCGGACGAATTCGTACGACACCGAGCTGCGTCAAGTGATTGGAGTCCCAATAGTAGAGGCGCTCGTCCTCCGCCACGGCGCACGCATTCCCCCTGCACACATACTCGCCTGGCCGATAGAGGCGGACCCTGTTTGACAGTGAGGGTCGTCCGATGAGACGTTCGAACCCTTCGATGCGTTTTTCATAGACGGCGCGGTCGATCTCTAATGACGTTGACCGTCCGAATAGCATATTAGCGCTCATGCGCAGACCGGCGTGAAAATCGAGCTCTGGTATCGGCGCGATGACAGAAACGGCGATCTCCGGCGGCAAAGCCGATACTAAACGCAAGATGCCCTCGCCCAAAACTTCACCGTTCCGCTTTGGGCTCGGCCAAAGCTGGACCGCGGCTGCTGCATCCGAAAGCCAGTTGTTCCTCATGTCCCAGGCGTTGCCCTTTTCGAAGAGCGCCCAACGCGATACCAGTAGCACTCCGTCAACGTCGGCCCGCTGCAAGAGAGCTTGAACATGTGCATCGCGGCGTTCTGCGCAATTAGTGCTACTGCCCGACGTGTTGACGCCGAGCGCCGCTGGACAACCGTATTCAATATAGGCGACTAGGTTGTGGTTTGCGTCGTCTGCGATGCGGGAGAGCTCGTCCAGCAACATCCTCGCATGGCTGTCACCGATCAGCGCGATAACGCGCCGGTCCGAGTCCGTCTCGCGCGCACAAAAGATGATCCCCTCGCTTTGATCTTGGCACAGTAGTCCGTCCTGATCCGGGGTAGTTGTTGCGGTGACAGGCTGAGGCTCGGCAAATCGAATCGGCACGCCGTTCAATGAGCTGATGACCAAAGCCAACCCCAACGTTGCGATGAACACGCTGGAGAAGCGTAGCCAGAATCGCGGAGTGCCATTTGAGCTGCCATGGGCCAATTGGAAAGGCCGTTCGACGAAACGCCATTGCAGCCAGCCAAGGGCGATTGAAAGCGCGATCAGCAGGGCTTGTGTCGCCCCGTCCAGTTCTCGTTGAAACGCATACTTGTAGAGCGACACCAATGGCCAATGGACCAGATAGACCGAGTACGAAATGCGCCCCAGCCATACGACAGGCGGCAAACCGAGAACTCGACCGATCACGCTGGTCGGCCCGGCAAAACCATTCACCAGTAACACCGCGCCGACAACAGGCTGAACCGCGTCCAGGCCCGAAAGGCGCGCCGCCGGGTTAGCGCCGAAGAAGGCGGCAACGATTGCAGTGAATCCGATCCAGCCAAGGATTACTCGCGTGTGCCGGCCAAAGTTTAAACGTTGCGGAAAAGTAGCCGACACTCCGCCGAGGAGAAGCTGCCAAGCGCGCGTTGGCATCATGAAGAACGACGTCTTCTCCGAAAGGCCGAAGGCGGCGAAATTAGCGATGGCTGTCATCAGAGTCAACGATGCGACGATGCCTACGACGATCGCCCAGCGTCGCAGAACCAAGGAGCCACTCACGAGTATCAACGCGACCGGCATTACCAAATAGAATTGCTCCTCGACACTCAACGACCAAGTATGAAGCAACGGCTTGAACTGCGCGGGACCCTCGAAATAACCGCCATGCAGGAGGAAATATATGTTCGAAATCGACAGCAGCGCTGCCGCGCCGCTCTCAGCCGTTTGCGCGTAGTCATCCGAAAACTGAAAAAGTCCAGCCGCGATCAATGTTGCCGTAACGGTACAGATCAGCGCGGGAATGATACGACGGACGCGGCGCACATAGAAGCCGAGCAGCTTGAACCGGCCCGCATCAATGTTGGTGACTATGATTCTTGTGATCAGGTAGCCTGAGATCACAAAAAATACGTCCACGCCCAGATAACCGCCGGAAAACGAGACAATATCGACGTGAAATAGCAGTACGCCTACGATGGCTAAAGCCCGCAAGCCATCGATATCGGGCCGATAGCTTATTTCTCGCTGCGGCTCGGAAGCGCCCGGTGCAACTACAGGCGAACCCATCAACGCTTTCTTGCCGCTTCGCGAACCCATATTTCTTGAGCTCCCCGGCTGAAATTTGCTGGTCACTATCGGACAAAGCGCATTTGAAACAAGCCCCCCAGAATATTAGCGGCCTGAAAAGTACGCGAACGACCGAAATGGGCCAAACGCACCAGTCCACTGCGCTGGATCAGAAGGGCTGTACTACTCTGATGCTGCCATTGAGCTACTCATCGAGCAATCGCGTTAGCATTCTGCGGATATGATCCTGTCCGCCAAAAAAGACGGCGAGCACACGAATA
>NZ_JBGTFM010000435.1:0-4827 GCF_041747255.1 Blastomonas sp.
TCGCCGGAAAACACATTCTACCAATGATACGCAACAGTTCATCAACCCGCCCTCACCCTACCTACGACGCTTCGCGTCGCGGGGCCCTTCCCTCTCCCACCGGGAGAGGGAGGGAGCGCCAAAGGCGCGGAAGGGTGAGGGCGACAGGCTGATCAACCCGCCCTCAACCGTCGTTCGCGCTGATATCCGCATTCTCGTTCCCGCCACCCGGTGCCCCATCAGCACCCAGCGAATAGAGGTCGAACGCGCCGGTCTGGCCGGGGCTGATATATTGATACGGGCGGCCCCAGGGGTCCTGCGGCAGCTTCTTGATATAGCCGCCGCTGCGATAGCGTCCGGGCTGGGTCAGCGTCGGCGGCGGCGCGGTCAGCGCGTTCAGGCCCTCGCTCGAATTAGGATAGGTCAGGTTGTCGAGCCGGTACATCTCAAGCGCCTGGCTGAGCGTTGCAATGTCGCTGCGCGCCTTTTCGGTCATCGCGCGGTCCTGACTGGGCAGCACGTTGATCACCACGACGGTCGCGAGCAGGCCGATGATGAAGATCACCACCATCAGCTCGACGAGGGTGAAGCCACGTTCGCTGTTCTGCATTGGTTTCCGGCGAACGCCGGAAACCAGAGCGATGTTGCGCCAGGTCGCCCTGGACTTCGGCGTTCGCCGAAGAACAGAAAGCGGGGAAGCGGGTAAGCGTTTCAGCATAAAATCCTCATAAGCCAGTCAGGTTTTGCAGCTGCAGAATCGGCAGCAGGATCGACAGGATGATCAGCGCGACCACCCCGCCCATGACCACGATGATCGCCGGTTCAAGCAACGACATCGCGGTCGAGGTGAAATTCTCGAATTCGCGTTCCAGATATTCAGCAGCGCGCTCAAGCATAATGTCGAGCTGCCCGGCGCTTTCGCCGCTTGCGGCAAGATACACCAGCAGCGGCGGGAAAGTCCCCGCATTTCTGAGCGCGGCTGACAGCGATCCGCCCGACCGGATGGCGACCACCGCCTCCTCAAGCGCCTCGCGCAGCACCGCGTTGCGCACCGTGCGGGTCGTCAGCTTCAACCCCTCAAGCAACGGCAAGCGGCTTTGCACCATCGTCGCCAGCGTCCGCGCCAGCCGCGCCGCGTTCATGTCGCGGATCAGCCGCCCGATCAGCGGCAGCTTGAGCAGCATGGCATCGAACCGGTATTTGAAGGCGGGCACGCGCATCGCCTGCCAAAAACCGATGGCGGCGAGGACAAATACGATCAGCAGCGCCCACCACCAGCCGCTCAGAAAATCGGATATCGCAATGACGATCCGGGTGATCAGCGGCAGCTGCGCCGAGGCACTGTCGAACTGTTCGACGACGCGCGGCACCACCGAAATCATTAACCCGGCGACCACGCCGAACGCGACGAGCGTCAGGATGATCGGATAGGCGAGCGCCGAGATGATCTTGCCGCGCACCTGCGCCTGCCGCTCGAGCAGCTCGGCAAGCCTCTCGGTGATGATCGGCAGCGAGCCCGAGCTTTCGCCCGCGCTGATCATCGCGCGATACAGCGGCGGAAAGCTGCGGGGCTCGCGCGCCAGCGATTCGGCGAGCGACTGGCCCTCCATCACCCCGCCGTGGACCTTGCCGAGCACCGCCTGCGCGTTGGCGCTTTCGGTCTGGCGGCTGATCGTGCGCAGCGCCTCTTCCAGCGGGCTGACGGTCATCAGCGACGACATCTGGCGGGTAAACAGGGTGAGCTGCTTGGGGCTGAGCCGCGCGGTGCGCGCCGTCAGCAATGCCTTGCGCGGCGGCGCCGGTTCGACCGTAACGATGTGAAATGACTTGCGGATCAGGGCGGCGCGCGCCTGGCTGTCGGAAGCGGCACGGATGCGCCCCTGCCGTTCGCGCCCGGCGGTATCGATCACCTTATAGGCAAAATCAGCCATTCAGGCCGTGCGCCATCATTTCCGGCACGGGCTCTGCCTCACGCCGTGAAATGCGGATCGCCTCTTCCGCCGTGGTCTGGCCCGTACGCACCAGTTCTCGCGCTGCCGAGCCGAGGTTGGGCGCATTGAGGAACGCATGGCGCGCAATAATCGCCTCATCGCCGCCGTCGTTGATCATCCGCCGGATCGTCTCGTCAACCCGCACCGCCTCGAACACGCCGATGCGGCCTGCAAAACCGGTGTTGTTGCAATGCTCGCAGCCGACCGGGCGATAGACCACGGTGCCCTTGTCGAACCCGAGCAGCGAGGCGAGCGAGCCATCGGCCTGCACCGGCTCGCGGCATTCCTGGCACAGCCGGCGCACCAGCCGCTGCGCCACGACGGCGCGCAACGTGGACGCCAGCAAAAACGGCTCGATCTTCATGTCGCGCATCCGCGTGATCGCGCCGATGGCGTCGTTGGTGTGCACGGTCGAAAGCACCAGATGCCCGGTGAGCGAGGCCTGAACCGCGATTTCCGCCGTATCATGGTCGCGGATTTCGCCGATCATCACCACGTCGGGGTCCTGTCGCAGGATCGCGCGCAGCCCGGCGGCAAACGTCAGCCCGACCTTGACGTTGACCTGGGTCTGGCCAACGCCATCAATCGCGTATTCGACCGGGTCCTCGACCGTCAGCATGTTGCGCGAGCCATCATTGAGCTGCTTGAGGCACGAGTACAGCGTCGTCGTCTTGCCCGATCCGGTTGGCCCGGTAACGAGAATGATGCCGTTGGGCTCTGACAGTGCCTCGGTCAGGATTTTGTGGGTGCGCGGGCTCATGCCCAGCAGCCCCAGATCCATATTGGCGTTTTCCTTGTCGAGCAGACGCAGCACGACGCGCTCGCCCGCGCGGCTGGGCAGCGTCGAGACGCGCACGTCGAGCAATTTGCCGCCGATGGTGAGGCCGATGCGGCCATCTTGCGGCACGCGGCGTTCGGCAATGTCGAGCCGCGCCATCACCTTGATGCGGCTGACGATCACTGGAGCGACATTGGGCGGCATCCGCAGCTTTTCCTGCAGCACCCCGTCCATCCGCATGCGGATGACGAGCCCGGTTTCATATGGCTCGATGTGGATATCCGATACGCCCTGCCGCGCTGCCTCGGCGATGATCCCGTTGATCAGCCGGATCGCAGGCGCATCGTCGGCGCTGTCGAGCAGGTCTTCAGCGGTCGGCAGGTCGCTCGCCAGCAGCTCAAGGTCGCTGCCGTCAATGTTCATCGAACTGGCCATCGCGGCGGCATTGCCCTCAACCGCATAATGATCCGACAGGTGCCGCTCAAACTGCGCGGACGGTGCGATCTCGACATCGAACGGCATCGCCAGATAGCGGCGTACCTCAAGCAGCGCGACCGGGTCCGCGCCCTCGCGCAGCGCGACCTTCAGCCGTCCGTCGGCCTCGCCCAGCATCACCACGCCCTGATCGCGCGCAAAGCCATAAGGGATATCGAGCATCATCCGCGCGAGGCTGCGGTCCGTTGTGAGGTCGAGCGGAGCGTCAGTGATCGCAGGCAGGGGGGCAGCTTGCGGCTCAATCAATGGCGTGTCAGGCGGCGCAATATCGGCACTGTCGCCCTTGCGAATCCTCATGGCTGGCCTCCTTGGATAACGGGGGAAAGCGCAGGCTGGCTGGGCGGCAGCGGGGTGCTGTCAAGCGGCGCGGTGCTTGGCATCGCACGCGGTATGATCATCTGATCGTTAGGGCCGAGCGGCGGCGCGACCGGCGGATTGGTGCCCATATAGTCGCGCAAAATCACGTCGAGCGACGGTTCAACCTTGGGGTTGAACTCCATCTGCGCGGCGCGGACATAGCCATAGCGGCGCGCGGCAAGCGCCTGTGCATCCTGGGCGGAGCGCAGGATCGTCGGGCGGATGAACACCATCAGGTTGGTCTTGATCCGTTCGCGTCCGCGCGACTTGAACAGCTCACCAATAATCGGGATGTCGCCGAGCAGCGGTATCTTCTGGATCGTGCGGCGTTCGTTGTCATCGAGCAGACCGCCCAGTGCGATGATCTCGCGATCCTGCACGGTGACAGTGGTCTTCACCTCGCGCTTGTTGATGATCAGGTCGGCAAAGTCATTGCTGACCGGGCCGACGATCGAGCTCACCTCCTGCCGGATATCAAGCTTGACCTGATTGCCTGCGTTGATCTGCGGCTTGACCTCAAGCTCGATGCCGACATTCTGACGCTGGATGGTGCGGAAGGCATTGTCGAAATTGTTCGACAGCGCCTCACCGGTGCTGATCGGGATTTCCTGACCGAACAGGATCGACCCCTTCACATTGTCGTTCACGGTGAGAGACGGGGTCGACAGGATGTTTGATTCGCTGTCTTCCTGCACCGCATTGATGATCGCGCCGAGCACCCGGTTGTTGCCGATGTCGGCCGCAAAACCCGAATAGCCTCCGCGCGCGCCAAGCACCCGGTTGGCCGCATTCTGCCGCAGGAAATCACCGGTTGCGCTGTTGTTGCTGGTGGTCACGACATTGCCGTTGATCACGGTGGTGGTCTGGTCGAGCTCATTGGCAAGAATGCCACCCGCAATGTCGAGAATGTTGGGCGCAACATTGGAAAACGGCGTGACCAGAAACGGAATGTCTTTGCCGCCGATCAAAAACTGCACGCCCAGTTCGCGCGCCACCCGGTCGGATATCTCGACGATGATCGCTTCGACCAGCACCTGTTCCTGCCGGATATCGAGCTGGCGGACGAGTTCGGACAAGGACCGCTGGACATCGAGCGGAGCCGAAATGATCACCGCGTTGGCGCCTTCATAGCGCGTGATGATCGCCTGCCCGCGTCCGTTGGACAGCGCCACCGCGCCGCCGCTAGCCACTGCCGGTTGCGGCGTCGCGCCGCCTGTGCCAGCTGCT
>NZ_JBGTFM010000436.1:0-2545 GCF_041747255.1 Blastomonas sp.
TCACTATAGCGGGGCAGGGCGGAATAACGGATGCTGTCGTGCGTTTTCATGGCCAGTAACTTTAGCCTGCTGCTTTGCGAGCGCAAGCATCAGCGATCGCTGCAAGCTGGCCATGCGCACTGGGGGGGGCTTGCGATCAAGATGCGGCATGGGCATTGATCGCCGACTGTCGCAAGGCCCTGTAACCTTGGTCCTTTGCAGAACGAACGATGGCAAGGCAGGCCGGATCGCTCGGCAATTGGAGGCAAGTTTATGGAAAACGCATCAAACAGGGCATCGCAAGGCCTTGCGGTGCTGCTGTTCAGCACGGTGGTCACGCAGATCATCTACCTGGCGCTTTCCAACGCCGGTGCCGAGATCAATCGCATGGTCATCTGGTCAGCTGAAGCGCTCGCGTTTCTGGGCATTACGATTGTGGCGCTGTCGCAGATCGTACATCATGCGCGCCTGTCGCTGGGCTGGGCAGCCGTCGCATCCGGCGGTCTTCTGAACGCAATTCAGGTCGGCATCGGACTTGCCATGTTTGGCCCGCTTGAAGAGGCGGGCGAGGCGATCGCCCCTGTCTTCAAGGCGGTACTTGCAGGCGCATTCTTCCTTTATTTTGCAGGCAAGTTTCTCTTTGGGCTGGCTGCCATGATCATCGCAGCGGATTTTCTGCGTGGTGCGGGTGCCGTCAAGGTCATTGGAGCCCTCACGGCCATTGCCGGGCTGGCTGCGATGGTGCTTAATCTGGGCGGGATGGCGATGGGCATGGCGCTGGTTTTTCCGGCAGGAGCATCAGGGACACTGGCGACGCTGCTTTTGGGGGTTGGTATTGCGATGCTCGCCCGTCAGCAATCGCGCCCACACCGGCCTTGACCCGGAGCGCCCCGCTGTAGCATGGGCAATGCATAGAGGCTTTTCGGGACGAACAAAAATGGCCGCACGAATCTTTCAGCGCCCCAAGAATGCGATGCAGTCGGGCCGCGCCAATACCGATCGCTGGATCCTTGAGTTCGAGCCGGCAGAGGCGAAAAAGCCTGATCCGTTGACCGGCTGGGCCGGATCAGGCGACACGCGCCAGCAGGTGCAGCTGTTCTTTCCTGATGCCGTTGCAGCGACAGCCTATGCCGTCAAATACGGCATCGCCGCGCGCATCGAACAAACCCCGCCACGGCGCCTGAAAATTCAGGCCTACGCGGACAATTTCCGGTGACCATGCACCGTTTTCCGGCGAACGCCGGGAACCGTGGCGTCCACAGTGAAATCTGGCACCTGGGCTCCGTCTTCGCCGGAGAACGTTGTTGATGAAAGCGGTAACCTTCAGCCAAGCATTCCGCCACCCAGCAGCAACAGCAGCTTCACGTCCATCGCGCAGCCATCAGCCCGTTTGGCGTTGAGAAACGTACTCAAATCCATCAGCGGCACGATGTGAACAGTGATGTCCTCGCCCTCTACGCCGCCGCCGTCGCTGACCCGCGTCAGATCGTGCGCGCGCAACAGGTGAAAGCTCTCGGTGACCATGCCGGGAGATGAATAGAATTCGCCGAGATGCTCCATGCGTGCGGGGCGGAAGCCGGTTTCTTCCTCAAGCTCGCGTGCGCCTGCCTTTTCCGGCGTATCATCGCCATCATCATCATGATCGCCGATCAGTCCGGCGGGCAGTTCGATGCATCGTTTGCCCAGCGGCACCCGAAACTGTTCGACCAGAATGACCGATTCCTCGTGGATCGCCAGAATCACCGCTGCCCTGATGCCCCGGCTGCGCGATACATATTCCCATTTTCCGCGCCGCTTGGCGGTGATGAACCTGCCCTGCCAGACGATCTCTTCGGGTTCGGTCATGGTCTGCTCGCGCGCCGTCACAGTTCGATCAGCCGGTCAGGCAGCTCATTGGGATTGGCGTCGGTCTTAGGGAAATGCTCGGTAAGCACCTTGCCGATGTCGCGCACGGCGGCGGCCATGCCTTCGCCTGCGCGTCCGGCGCGCAGTTCGACCAGCATGTCGGCCATCGCCTCGCCCCAGACGTCGGGCGCGACCTTTTCGTTGATCGCGTTGTCGGCGACGATTTCGGCGCGATGCTCGGCCATCGAGAGATAGACCAGCACCCCGGTGAGGCCCATCGTGCGTTTTTCAGCGCTCACCTTGAACAGCTTGATTGCTCTGGCGCGCACCCGTGCGCGCTTGATCGCGGTTGGCGTGAGCCACAGCCGGACGCGCGGAAGGCGGGTGATCAGATAAACGATACCCGCCTTGACCGCGACAAACAGCAGGATAATCGTGAGATATTCGCGCGGCGTGTACACATGTTCCCAGCCGCCGGTGAACAGTGTGAGCTGCCCGGCAAACCAGTTGGGGAATGCCGCGATGCTGCCCAGAGTCAGAAATGCCGCCGCGATTGCCCAGTAAAGCGGGATTTCGCGATAATCATCGGACTGGCGCGCGATCACGGTCACGATCTCGCCATCGGTCAGCTTTTCGGCCTCGCCGACAGCAGCGGTGACGATGCAATGCTCGTCCGGCGATACGCTTTCTACCTTGCCCATCGCTGCCTCACCATCCGCCC
>NZ_JBGTFM010000437.1:0-4830 GCF_041747255.1 Blastomonas sp.
AGCAACCCCTGCACCTGTTCCTGCAACCCCGGGACCTGCCGCTACAACTCCGGGATTTGCGGGCGCTTCGATCGGCCCTGTGCCGATCCCGGTGACGCAGGCGCCTGCCACGCTGCAGGTGCTTCAGGGGCTTGCGGGCACGGTGCCCGTTGCGGTGTCGCCGCTGGATCAGGCCGAATCCCGACTGGTGCCCGCCGAGCCCCCACGCGATGATGGACAGGCCGAAAGCTGCCGCTATATCTCGCTGTGCGGCGGGTCCGCGCCGCTCTGGCAACTTGACCCCGCTGAATGAAGGAGCCTCCCGTGATGCCCGTGTTTACCCGCAATGTTGTCGCTCTGGTGACCATGGCCCTCGCGTTGGGGGCGTCGCCGCTGGCCGCACAGACCGCGACTGCTCCTGCAGAAAAGAAGGTGGCTGATGCCGCCAAGCCGTGGACGACCGGTTGCCGTGGCACCGGCGAGGCGCAGATCTGCGATGCCGTGCAGTCGCTGGTCGATGAAGGCAATGGCAAGGAGGTTATCCGCCTCGCCTTTGCCAAGCAGAAGACGTCGGGCAAGATCGGCCTGCTGATCAAGGTGCCGCTGGGTGTGCGGCTTGATACCGGCGCGCTGATCCAGATCGATGGCGAGCCCGCCAAGGGCATCGACAAGATCGTGTTCAGCCGGTGCCTGCCCGAAGGCTGCATCGGTGAAAAGCCGCTGGTGCAGGCAGACATGGACCGGCTGGGCAAGGCGGGCAAGGTGCAGCTGGTGTTTCTTGATCTTGAAGGCAAGCCGATCATCATCGACATCGTCGTGACCGGGTTGTCACAGGCGCTGGCTACAATTTGAGCGTCAACATGGGCCTGCGTCCGTTTCATCTGGCGTTCCCGGTGGACGATCTAGGCGCGGCACGCCGGTTTTACGGAGATGTGTTGGCATGCCCCGAAGGGCGGTCATCGGATTGCTGGATCGATTTCGATTTTTATGGCCATCAGATTGTCACGCATTTGGACCCTGCCGCCGCTGAGCGGGCGACGGTGTCAAACCCGGTCGATGGTCATGACGTGCCGGTCCCGCATTTTGGCGTCGTGCTGACCATGGAGCAATGGCACGCGCTGGCCGAGCGGTTGCGCGGGGCGGGCACACGGTTTGTGATCGAACCGCACGTGCGCTTTGCGGGCCAGGCGGGCGAACAGGCGACGATGTTCTTTCTGGATCCGGCGGGCAACGCGCTCGAGTTCAAGGCCTTTGCCGATGACGCGATGCTATTCGCCAATGATGTGCAGGCGTCGGAGACCTAATTCTGATTCTTTGGTGCCTCAGGCGGTGTCGCCTGTGGCTGCGGGCGGCGCTTCCATCTGCTGCCACAACTCAATCTTGATGCCGTCGCAATCGAGCAGCCAGGCAAATTTGCCATAGCCCTCGTCAGCCTCGCCGATGATCTCCACACCCTTGGCGCGCAAATGATCGAGCATGTCGTCGAGCTTGTCGACGCGCAGGTTGATCATAAATCCGGCCGTGCTTGGCTGAAGATAGGTGTCGCTGCTGAAATGGCTGATCAGGCTGTAGGGCTCGGCCCCAGTCTCGTCGGACCAGCGGAACATCGGCCCATATTCGGCGTCCAGCCCCAGTACGTCGCGATACCAGGCGCGGCTCGCCTCCGGGTCCCTGACCACGTAAAATATGCCGCCCAGCCCGGTGATCCTCGCCATGGTTTCGGCCCTCGTTGCTCGCTTTTGTCTCTGCACCATAACCGCCCCTGGTGTGCATGGCTATCGCTTGACCATCAGTTCTTCGTAGCGTCGGCGCAGCGCATCGGGCAGTGGCTTGGCGCCGCTTTTGTCGGTGAGCACAAGCGTCGAGACGCAGGTGGCGACGCACTGGTCGCACTGGAACGCGGCGGAATAGATGTCCCAACTTGACGTGCCGATCCGTCCAATGCCGCTCATTACCTCCATCGGATCGGGGAAATGCGCTTCGGCGACGTAATCGATGGCGACTGATGCGATCAACCAGCGTTCGCCCGGCTCGCGGCGTTCCAGCCCCAGGTTACGGTTGAAGCGCACCCGGCCATTTTCGAACAACGCCGCCATCGCGACATTGTTGATATGGCCGAGCGGATCGAGGTCCTGAAATCGCGTCTCGGTGACCGTGCTGAACGGATAGCTTGCCGGGTCAAGCTGCCAGCGTTCTGACCGGGGCATCAGCGCAATCCCGGGCGGGTCAGAGCGACCGCCCGATCAGTTCTTTCATGATCTCGCTGGTGCCGCCGAAGATGCGCGTGACGCGCGCACCGCGCCAGGCGCGGGCGATGGGATATTCGTTCATATAACCCGCGCCGCCGTGCAGCTGCAGGCACTTGTCGAGCACCTCCCATTGCAGTTCGGTATGCCACAGCTTGGCCGCAGCGCCTTCGACTGCGGTCAATTCTTTCTTGTAATGGCGGTTCAGTGCCCAGTCGAGGTGCGCCCAGCCAACCTGCAGTTTGGTCTTCAGATCGGCAAGCACGAAGCGGGTGTTCTGGAAATCGAACACAGTTTTACCAAATGCCTTGCGGTCCTTCACGAACACGACGGTATCGTCATAGGCTTTTTGCGCCGATGCCTGCGCACTGACCGCGATCGACAGGCGTTCTTGCGGCAGTTCGCTCATCAGATAGATGAAGCCCTTGCCCTCTTCGCCCAGACAGTTGGTCATCGGCACGCGCACATCGTTGAAGAACAGTTCGGATGTGTCGGCGGCGTCCTGGCCGATCTTGTCGAGGTTGCGGCCGCGCGCAAAGCCTTCGCGATCACCCTCGACGAGGATGATCGACACGCCCTTCCACGCGGGCTGGATGTCGGTATCGGTCTTGGCGCAAACCAGGATCAGGTCAGCATTCTGGCCGTTGGTGATATAGGTCTTGGACCCGTTGATGACATAATGGTTGCCATCTTTCTTCGCGGTGGTGCGGATGCCCTGCAGGTCAGATCCTGTGCCCGGTTCGGTCATCGCGATAGCGGTGATCGTCTCGCCCGAAACGAGGCGCGGCAGCCACTTCTGCTTCTGCTCCTCAGAGCCGTACTGGACGATGTAATTGACGACGATGTCTGACTGCAGCGAGAAGCCCAATGGCGACCCGCCGAAATACGCGGCTTCCTCGTTGACGATGGCGTTGTAGCCAAAATCGAGGCCAAGGCCGCCGTATTCTTCGGGCACGGTGGGGCACAACAGGCCGAGTTCACCCGCCTTGGGCCAGATCTCGCGCGGCACGATCTTGTCGTCATCCCATTTCACCGCATTGGGCGCGACCTCATCCTGCATGAAGCGGCGGACGGTCTGGCGAAACGCCTCATGGTCTTCATCATAAGCGGTGCGGGCGAGGGCATCGAGCGACATGGCAGTTCTCTCCGGGTCTTGCATCGGCACGCGCGATTCATGCCGAGCGTGCGACGCCTCCGGTCTAGCGGCAGGTTGACGTAAGCGTCAATCGCTATTTAATCGTCCGGTTAAATGCGTGTCCGGACCAAGCCGGTTTCAGCCCTGTTCGCGTCCGCGTGCCATGACGGCGCGGCGTCGGGTTTCGACATCATCGGCGCTCACCTGCCGGTTGGCGGCGGACGAGCGTTCAGCCTCAAGCTCCAGCGCGATGCCGAACGGCAGGCCATAGCCTTCGTCGATCAACGCCTTGTAGGCCGCGCTCATCGCCGGGTCGACCGATGCCATGTCGCGGGCGAGCGCGATGGCAGTGGGCAGCAGGTCGTCCGCCGCCACCACCCGGTTGACCAGCCCCCAGCGTTCGGCGGTGGCGGTATCGAGGAAATTGCCGGTCAGCGACAGCTCCTTGGCGCGGGTGATGCCGATCATCCGCGAGAGCTTTTGGCTGAGCCCCCAGCCGGGCATGATGCCGATGCGCGCATGGGTATCGGCAAAGCGCGCGTTGGTCGATGCGATCAGCACATCGCAGGCGAGCGCGAGTTCGAACCCGCCCGTGATCGCCACCCCGTTGATCGCGCCGATCACGGGCTTATTGCACTGCTCGACAGCCTTGACGGGGTTCTGCGTCGCGTCGCTGGCGTTGGCCGCGCTCAGGTTGCCGGTGTCCGCGCCCAGTTCCTTAAGGTCCAGCCCGGCAGTGAAGGCACGTGTGCCCGCCCCGGTGAGCACCACCGCGCGCACCGCCTTATCCTGCGCGACGTGCAGCATCGCTGCCGCCAGTTCGGCGCGCAGCGCTGCGGACAGCGCGTTCATCGCCTCGGGCCGGTTCAGCGTAACAATAGCGACGCCATCCTCAATCTGCGTGTCCACCAATGCCATATCATTTGCTCTCCGGTTACGCCGTCGGCTCTGGTTAGGGTGCGCGGGGTGTCGCGGCAAGCGCTTGCCAAATGCCGCTGCTTGTTACACCTTGGCAACGTCGCGTTTCGTCTGTCTGGGGGGCAGATAACGTCATGTCCGGTTTCCGCAGCTTTCTTGAGCGCTTTCAGTCGCCTGCGGCGCATGCCAACCCGCTCGACCTGTTGCACGAGGATACGGACGGCTTTGGCGCCGCGCTGGCCGAAGCACCCGACGAACTGGGCGCGGCGATGGCGCAGGATGCGATGCTGGCGCCCGCTGGCCCCGCCTTTGTCAATCCGCGCGCCTATGCTTCTGCCGCCTGCGACAGCGAGGGCGTGATCGTGATCGCAGACCCGGCGTTTGCTGCCTGGGCTGCGCCGTTGCACCGGGGCCGCGCTGATCTTGGTGGGCTCAAGGCCGGGCGCGCGAGCATTTCCTATCTGCTTGAGGACAAGGGCAAGTTCATCGCGGTCGCTGCTGCGCCGCTGGCGGTGGCGCGACACTGGCCGCTGGCGGCCGAGGTGCGCGACC
>NZ_JBGTFM010000438.1:0-1604 GCF_041747255.1 Blastomonas sp.
TCCGCAATCGACAAGCGCCAGCCAGCAGGCGCTTGACGTATTGTTCGGCGGCCCGCAACCGCGCAGCGCAGTTGAGGGCGCCGCCCTGGACCGCGCCGGCAATGCCGATGCCGCGATCCGCTCCTCGGTCGGTGACCCGCAAACGCAAACGACCGACAAGGGCGCCACCACCCGCGACATCGTCGCAGCGCCTGAAGGCGACGGGCAGGACGCACGGGCGTCTACGCCGGAGTAAGGCCGTGATTGCCTGATATATGGCAATGGCGTAGTATGACCGGACCCAACAAGGCTGGCCTTTATGCTGATCGTCAACATTCATGATGCCAAAACCCGGCTTTCGGAACTCATTGCGCTTGCGATGAAAGGGGAGCCTTTCATCATATCCAAAGCAGGCAAGCCGATGGTGCGGGTGGAGGCTATCGCGCCTGTCGATCAAGCCTTGCCCAAAGCCGAACCAGAACCAGATCGATCATCCGATTGGGGCATGGGGTCTTTGCGGGGGCAATTCACTGTCCCGGACGATTTTGACACGATGGCAAAAGACGACATTGAAGCTATATTTTATGGCAAGCCGTGAAATATCTTCCGGATACTCAAATCATGCTCTGGTTTTTAGCCGAGCCTGAAAAACTTCCAGATTCAGTGATCGCAGACCTGAACGAAGCGGCACCTGCCCCGCTGTTCAGTGCGGTTTCGATCTGGGAGGTCGCAATAAAGCAGTCGCTTGGGCGCGCGGACTTTAAAGCCGACGCCGAGACGGTTCGTGCGCAGCTATTGCTTGCCGGGTGGCAAGAACTCGCATTCACTGGCATGCATGCAGCGCAGATCGCTTCGCTGCCCAACATTCACAAAGATCCGTTTGATCGCGCACTGTTAGCACAGGCCCTCGTCGAAGAAGCAGTGCTGCTCACCAGCGATGCAATACTGGCCAGCTATCCAGGGCCAGTGCGCCAGGTCTAACTGACACTCAAGCCCGCGCCCCGTCCCCTACAACCGCCACGCCCGTGCTGTTGTGGCGCAGCGCTTTTAACACGGTGGCGACGATGGCGTCGGCGTCGAGGCCGGCTTCGGCATATTGCTTTTCGGGCTTTTCCTGGTCCTGGAACACATCGGGCAGGCGCATCGTGCGCAGCTTGAGGCCGGTGTCGATCAGCCCTGAGTCAGACGCCATGGTCAATACGTGCGCGCCGAGCCCGCCGATGCTACCCTCCTCGATGGTCACGCACACCTCGTGGGTGGTGAGCAGCTTGCGGATCAGGGCTTCGTCAAGCGGCTTGGCAAAGCGCAGGTCAGCGACTGTGGTCGAGAGCCCCTTGGCCTCAAGCACATCGGCAGCCTTTTGCGCCTCGGCCAAGCGGGTGCCGAGCGAGAGGATGGCGACCTTTTTGCCTTCGCGGACAATCCGGCCCTTGCCGATTTCCAGCCGTTCGGGCACTTCCGGCATCGCAACACCGGTACCGTTACCGCGCGGATAGCGGAAGGCAATCGGGCCGCTGTCGTGGCAGGCGGCGGTATAGGTCATGTGGACCAGCTCTGCCTCATCCGCCGCCGCCATCACCACCATGTTGGGCAACGTGGCGAGATAGGTGACATCGAATGACCCC
>NZ_JBGTFM010000439.1:0-1531 GCF_041747255.1 Blastomonas sp.
CAGCGCAGTGGAAGGCGCGGCTCTGGACCGCGCCGGCAACGCTGATGCCGCGATCCGCTCCTCGGTCGGCGACCCGCAGACGCAAACGACCGACAAGGGCGCCACCACCCGCGACATCGTCGCCGCCCCCGAAGGCGACGGCCAGGACGCACGGGCGTCTACGCCGGAGTAAGCGCGAGGCGCATCGCCGCTCCTCATATTCTTGACGCCTATACGGCAATGCCGTATACAATGCCATGCAAACGGTCGTCGAAACCCCGTCCTTCATCCGGTCAGCAGACAAGGCTGGGATGACACCGGCGGAGCGCGAGGCGGCGATTGGCATTGTATCCGCCAATCCGGCTGCAGGTGACATCATTGCCGGAGGCGGCGGCATTCGCAAGGTTCGGGTGCCGATGCGCGGCAAGGGCAAATCCGGCGGATATCGCGTGCTGACATATTTCATGCAGGCCGATGAGCCGGTGTTTCTGCTGTGGGTGCTGGTCAAATCGAAACAGGCCAATCTCAGCGACGCGCAGACGACGCAGCTTCGGCAACTGGCCAAGGAGATTCGTGGTGAGCGATGACATGATCAATGATGACGATTTTGCCGGACTGGTCAGCGGGTTGCGTGACGTTGCCGAATGGCGGTTGGGCCAGCGCGATGGCTTTATTGCGCGTGTGCCAGAAACCATCGACGTGCGCGCCATCCGCAAGGCCGAACAGATGACCCAGGCCGATTTCGCGCGAACTTACGGCTTTAGCGTTGCTGCTCTACGCGACTGGGAGCAGAACCGCCGCCAGCCCGAACGGTCAGCGCGCATCCTGCTGGCAATGATTGCCCGCGAACCGCTGACAGTGCGGCGGGTATTGAAGCAACTGTAGATCTGCCCGCTTAAGCCAAGCCAATTAGCCTCAAGCCCGCGCACCGTCCCCTACAACCGCCACGCCCGTGCTGTTGTGGCGTAGTGCTTTCAGCACGGTGGCGACAATGGCGTCGGCGTCGAGGCCGGCTTCGGCATATTGCTTTTCGGGCTTTTCCTGATCCTGGAACACATCGGGCAGACGCATTGTGCGTAATTTGAGGCCGGTGTCGATCAGCCCTGCGTCAGACGCCATGGTCAGCACGTGCGCGCCGAGCCCGCCGATGCTGCCTTCCTCGATGGTCACGCACACCTCGTGGGTGGTGAGCAGCTTGCGGATCAGAACCTCGTCGAGCGGCTTGGCAAAGCGCAGGTCGGCGACCGTGGTCGACAGCCCCTTGGCCTCAAGCACATCGGCAGCCTTTTGCGCTTCGGCCAAGCGGGTGCCGAGCGAGAGGATGGCGACCTTTTTGCCTTCGCGGACAATACGGCCCTTGCCGATATCGAGCCGTTCGGGAACCTCAGGCAGCGCCACACCGGTACCGTTGCCGCGCGGATAGCGGAAGGCAATCGGGCCGCTGTCGTGGCAGGCGGCGGTATAGGTCATGTGGACCAGCTCTGCCTCATCCGCCGCCGCCATCACCACCATGTTGGGCAACGTGGCGAGATAGGTGACATCGAATGACCCC
>NZ_JBGTFM010000440.1:0-1997 GCF_041747255.1 Blastomonas sp.
CGGCGTGATGCCCGTGGTCGCCAGCCTGATCGTCGCGCTGGGGGTCGATCCGGTGCTGCTGGCGATGCCGGTGGCGATGGCCGCGAGCTGGGGCTTCATGCTGCCATCGGGCACCGGCCCCAATGCCATCGCCTGGGCCAGTGGCAACATCGCGCTGCCCCGGATGCTGAAGGCCGGGCTGCTGCTCGATATCGCGGGCGTGCCACTGATGGTCGGCGCGATCTGGATGGTTTCATTTGTAATCAATTGAGTGGTGGGGCATAAGGCAGGGCATAACAAAGATCAGGAGCCTCGCTGCACCCCTTCCGCTCAGCGGGTGTGAGTGCGGGGCGGGGCCAGCCCATCCAACCGCAGGAGCCCGCATATGACCGACGCCCCCATCAAGCCCATCACCACGCCCACGCCGCGCCGCAAACCCAAGCCGCAGATCGGCATGCTGGGCGGGCGCAAGCTCAAGCCCGCGACGCTGATGATGGGCCACGGCTTTGATCCGGTGCTGTCCGAAGGATCGCTCAAGGCCCCGATCTTCCTCACCTCGACCTTCGCGTTCGAGAACGCTGCGGCGGGCAAGCGGCATTTCGAGGGGTTGACCGGCAAGCGTCCGGGTGGAGCGGAAGGCCTTGTCTATTCGCGCTTCAACGGCCCCAATCAGGAGATTCTGGAAGATCGCCTCAGCGTCTGGGACGATGCCGAGGATGCGCTCGTCTTCTCCAGCGGCATGTCGGCGATCGCTACATTGCTGCTCGCCTATTGCAGCAACAATGATGTGATCGTCCATTCCGGCCCGCTGTATGCCGCGACCGAGACGATGATCGCGCGCATCCTGTCGCGCTTTGGCATCACCTATCTCGATTTTCCGGCCGGCGCGACCCGGGACGAAATCGACGCGGTGCTTGAACAGGCCAAGGACATGGCCGCCAAGCAGGGCGGCCGCGTCGCGATGATCTACCTCGAAAGCCCCGCCAACCCGACCAACGCTTTGGTCGATATCGAGGCGGTGGCCGCATCGCGCGATGCGGTGCTGGGCGCGGCGCTCGAGTCGGGGGAGGCGATGCCGCCCAACGCCATCGACAACACCTTCCTGGGGCCGTTGTGGCAGCAGCCGCTGCATCACGGCGCGGACATCGTCGTCTACAGCCTCACCAAATATGTCGGCGGGCACAGCGATCTGGTCGCAGGTGGCCTGTCTGGTCCCAAGAAGTGGATGGACCCGGTGCGCGCATTGCGCAACACCATCGGCACGATCTGCGATCCCAATACCGCGTGGATGCTGCTGCGCAGCCTTGAAACCGTCGAGCTGCGCATGAACCGCGCGGGTGAAAACGCCGCCAAGGTGTGCGCCTATCTCGCCCAGCATCCAAAGGTCGACGGCCTGGGCTATCTGGGCATGATCCACGATGCGCGCCAGCAGGACATTTACGACCGGCATTGCACCGGCGCGGGGTCAACCTTCTCGCTGTTCATCAAGGGCTGCGAGGCCGAGAGCTTTGCGTTTCTTGATGCCCTGCAGATTGCCAAGCTGGCAGTGAGCCTGGGCGGCACCGAGACGCTGGCCAGCCATCCGGCGGCGATGACGCATCTGTCGGTGCCCGATGCGCGCAAGGCGGCGCTGGGCATTACCGACAATCTGGTGCGGATTTCGGTGGGCGTCGAAGACCCTGACGATCTGATCGCGGACTTTGAGCAGGCGCTCGACGCGGTCTGAGCCGCGCGCCCGGCTTCTGGCGCGGCCGTCTGCTCAGTCCGCTGCCATCAGCAGCCGGGGCAGCGCGCCGCTGGTGCCGCGTGCCTCATCGATGATCAAACGGCGGAGCAGCCCGGTGCGCCCGACAACCTGCATGCCAATCCGGCGCACCAATGATGCCGCGCCGCCCGGCACGCCATACAGCCGGTTGAGCACATCGGTCGCGCCCGCCATCATCGCGTTGTCGAGCATCCGCCAGTCCTGATAACGCTTAAGCTGCGCCAGATCGCCGGGGTCAAGACCCAGCCGCGCG
>NZ_JBGTFM010000441.1:0-7349 GCF_041747255.1 Blastomonas sp.
GATGACGAGCTGCGCAATCTGCTGGGTCTCGTATATGAAGACGGCACGCTGCAGCCCGGCGCGACCGAGCAGACGGCAACATTCAACCGCAGCCGGTTCATCAAGGAGTTCCGTCACCGCATCTTGGATGACGAACTGATGTCGTTTAGCGCAGGTGGCATTTCAAAGTTCGACGGGTTCACGCTCGATTATTCCGGGGCCTACAGCCGCGCCAAGCAGACCTTTCCGCGTCGCCAGCAGCTGGTGTATCGCTCCAACCTGCGCCCCAACCTGTCGTATGACTTCCGCGATGATCCCAACGAACCGGAAATCTCCATTTTCCGCACGCAGGAGCATCTCAACCTCGATTCCTACGCTTTCCGCCAGACCACCGTGCGGTCGCAGGATACCTTACAGGATGAGCTCGCCTTTGCGTTCAATGTCGACATACCAACGACCTTGTTCAACACATCGGCCAGCTACAAGTTCGGTGCGCGCGTGCGACTGCGCGATATCACGTCGGATGAAGAAAACTTCCGTGATCGCCGCGCCGGTTCTGCGCCGACTGCGTCGCTGGCCAGCCTGCTGTCTGATGAAAGGTCGCAGAACTTTGGCTATTTCCTTGGCAACAAGTTCGATTCTGGCCGGGTCATCGACTATTTCAAATCGGTTGAACAAACATCAGCAGTGCCCGCAACACGCCGCGTTCCGCAATCTACGGAAACCGATTATACCGCATCGGAGAATATCTATGCAGGCTATGCGATGACGCGGATCGACTTTACCAACGCGCAGGTGATCCTGGGCCTGCGTGTCGAGCGCACCGAATTTGAAGGCGCCGCACCGAACTTCGATCTGGTCAACGAAACCTTCACGCTCAACCGGGCGCGCAACAACTATACCAGCTGGTTCCCCAACGCGACGCTGCGTTTTGGGTTTACCGAAAACCTGATCGGTCGCTTTGCATTGACCCGCGCCATCTCCCGGCCAAACTATCGCGACAATGTGCCGCGTATTTCAGAAAACAGTGACAGCGCAGGAGTGATTGTTCAGGTCTCCCAGGGCAACCCTGATCTGCAACCCACATTGGCCAACAACATTGATGCGGGTCTGGAATATTATTTTCAGCCGGTCGGTCTGCTGTCCGCCAACCTGTTCTACAAGGATCTGGAAGACTATGAATTCACCGTTGTCGCCAACGGTGTGTTTGACGGTCGCCCGGCATTGATCACCCGCAAGGACAACGCGCCCGATGGCCGTGCTTACGGGTTTGAACTGGCCTATCAGCAGCAGTTCACCTTCCTGCCCGGGGCACTTTCAGGGCTGGGCATGTTTGCCAACTACACATGGACCAAGGCCAGCATCAACCTGCCCGGTTCGGTCCCAGGCCGTACGGGCCGGTCGCCGCTGCCCAACCAGTCAAGGCACACGGTAAACCTGTCATTGTTCTATGAGACCGACCGTTTCAACGCCCGCATCTCATTCACCGACCGCAGCGATTATATCGACGAGTTCAACCTCGACCCGCGTCTCGACACCATCTGGGAAGGGCGCGAACAGATCGACTTCACGACCAGTTTTGACGTGACCAAGCGTCTCAACGTCTATTTTGAAGCCAAGAACATCACCAATACCCCTGGCGTGCGCTATGCGGGTATTCGTGAGCGCGTAACCGAGTATGAAGAATTTGGTGCCACCTATTTCCTCGGTGCGCGCTTCAACTTTTGACGACGATCAGGCGGGTGTTTCCTCTGGCGGAACACCCGCTATATCGCACTCTGCCATTCCAGGAGAGAGCGATGCACAGAGCCCTTATCGCAGCATTGACCTGCCTCACGCTCTGGGCTGCGCCGCTGCTGGCTGGCGGCACCGGGCCGGCCACGCACCATCCGCAGCCAACTGACGGCGACACGTTCTTTGCATTGATTGAAATCTCCGCAGGCAGCGCGGTCAAATATGAAATCGATCCGGCGAGTGGCCGGTTGATCGTGGATCGCTTCCTGTCGATGCCGGTGGTCTATCCAGCCAACTATGGGTTCGTGCCCGGTTCGCTCGCGGGTGATGGCGATCCGCTCGATGTGCTGGTCTACACCCGCACGCCGATCGTGCCCGGCGCGCTGATTGAAGTGCGCGCGATCGGCATGTTGCGGATGACCGATGGCGGAAAGCAGGACGACAAGCTGATTGCGGTGCCGACCGACAAGGTCGATCCGGGCTATGCCGCCATCCGCGACGTTGCCGATCTGCCCGCCATCGATGTCGAGCGGCTGACCATGTTTTTCCGCGTCTACAAACACCTGCCACAACCGGGCGGTGACGTTGTGCTGGGCGACATTGTCGCGGCCGACATTGCGCACAAAGAGACGCGCGACGCCATCCGCCGGGGCGCCTTCGTCAAACCGTGAGCGACCGCTGGTTGCAGATCAGCGCGTGCTGGCCAGACGCTTGCGCAGCTTTTCCAGCGCGGTCTTCTTGATCTGGCACACCCGGGCAGCGGTGATACCCAGCACCAGGCCGATTTCATCGAGGTTCATTTCTTCAATATAATGCAGCTGCAGGATCAGCTGCTCGCGTTCTTTCAGCGTTGCGATGCTGGCATTGAGCAGCTGCTTGAGGTTGTCCGCCTCCATGACCGTCTCGGCGCTGTCCTCGCCATCGGCAAACCACATCGAATGTTCGGAATAAACCTCGTCCATCGATTCAAAACGCACATCTTGCGCCGCATCCGATCGCATGCGGAAATCCGCTGCGTCCATCCCCAAAGCCTCGGCGATTTCCGCTTCGCTGGGGTCACGCGCGAGCTTGCGCACCAGCAGCTCCTGCGCGCGGCGTACCTTCTTGCGGAAATCCATGGCCGACCGGCACATGTTGCTTGATGCGCGCAGATGATCGATCAGCGCGCCGCGAATGCGCATGCTGGCATAGGTCGCAAAGCCATGGCCGCGGTCCTCATAATGGTTGGCGCATTCGACCAGCGCGACCATGCCGATCTGAATCAGGTCCTCGACCTCGGCCACGCCGGGCGCCATGCCGCGCACATGCCAGGCGAGCTTGCGGACCAGCGGCAGATGCGCCTCGATCAGCTGACCGGGGGCGACCGCTGCCTTGCGGCCGTAGGTGATCGTTTCAATGGGCAATTGCTGCATGGGTTTTATCCGGCTTCAGTCAAAAGGGCATGTGCGGGGCGGCAACATCAGCTGCGCGAAAACGAGTGTTCGGCTTGAGGCGCGCGGCGCTGGGCCTGTCCGCCGACAGTGGCGACCACCTCCACCGGCTTGTCGTCGGGCAGCTCGCGGAACGAGAGCACCGGCGTATCGGGGAAGCGCGGGCGCAACAGATCGGCAAGCGGCTTGCGCGCCAGCGGTGATGTGACAAGCGCGTAATTGCGCTGTTCCATCATCAGCGGCCGGGCCGCATCTTCAATCGCGCCCAGGATGCGCTGGGCCAGCCCCGGCTCGATCGGGAAGGCTGCGTCGCCGGCCACGCGGAGCGATTGCGCCAGCAGACTTTCCAGCTCGGCATCCAGCGTCACCACCGGCAGCGGCAGATTCACCGGCACCAGCGACTGGATGATGATCGATCCGATCCGCTGACGCACGCCCTCGACGATTTGCGCGACGTTCGCCCCCTCGCCCGCGGCCTCGACCATGGCAGAACAGATGCGGCGGAAATCCTTGAGCGGCACGCCCTCGCGCAACAGTTCGCGGCACACGGCGGAGATGGTGAACAGTGAGAATGGCTGCGGGGTCAGGCCGTCGACCAGCTCAGGCGAGCTTTCCTTCAACGTGTCGAGCAGCTTTTTGGTCTCGTCCATGCCGAACAACTGCGCTGCATTGAGCCGCACCATCTGATTGAGGTGCGTCGCCATCACGGTTGCGGCATCGACAACGGTATAGCCCGCGACGATCGCCTCGGCGCGCTGATCGGGCGAAATCCACAGCGCGTCCATGCCGAAGGTCGGGTCCTTGCACACGCGGCCGTTGATCGTGCCGTCGATATCGCCGCTGTCGAGCGCGAGCAGGTCTTCGGGCCAGATCTCGTCCTCTGCGACAATCGTGCCGCCGATGGTGATGCGATAATGGTTGGCCGGCAGGTTCATCTCGTCGCGGATCCGCACCAGCGGAATGACGAAGCCCAGCTCTTTGGAAATCTGTTTGCGGATACCGGTGACGCGGCGCATCAGCGGCGCATCGCGGCGTTCATCGACCAGAGGCACCAGAGCATAGCCGACCTCGATGCCCAGCATCGCGCCATCGGAGACATCCTGCCAGTCGATGGCATTGGGGTTTTCCGGCGCGGCGGGAATGGCATTGTCTGCCGCCACCGGCTTGGGCCGTGACAGCCGCCAGGCGATGAACGCGGCGGCAGCAGCAGCGGGCAGGATGATCAGCGAGGGCATGCCGGGCAATACGCCCAGAATAGCAAGGATCACCGCGACCGGCACCCAGGCCTTGGCAATGCCGAACTGGCCCGAAATCTGGCCCGGCAGATCGAAGGGTGATGCAACGCGGGTGACGATGGACGCAGCCGCAATCGAGAGCAGCAGTGCGGGCACCTGTGCCACCAGTGCATCACCGATGGCCAGCATCGTATAATTGGACGCAGCGTCGCCGATCGACATGCCATGGCTGGTCATACCCAGAATGATGCCGCCAACTATGTTGACCACCAGGATCAGCACCCCGGCAACGGCATCGCCTTTGACGAACTTTGACGCACCATCCATCGACCCGTAAAAATCAGCTTCGGTCGCGACTTCTACACGGCGCGCCTTGGCTTCTTCGGGCGTCATCAGTCCGGCGTTGAGATCGGCATCAATCGCCATCTGCTTGCCCGGCATGGCATCGAGGGTGAAGCGTGCGGAAACTTCCGACACACGGCCAGCACCCTTGGTGATCACCACCAGATTGATGATCATCAAAATGGCGAACACCAAAAGCCCGACAACATAATCGCCGCCGATCAGGAAGCTGCCGAACGCCTCGATCACGTGCCCTGCCGCAGCGCTGCCTTCATGCCCGTTGACCAGCACAACGCGGGTCGAGGCGACGTTGAGGCCCAGCCGCAACAGCGTGGCGAACAACAGCACCGTCGGGAAACTGGAAAAGTCGAGCGGCTTGGTGACGTTCAATGCCACCATCAGCACCGCAAGGCTGATCATGATGTTTGCGATAAACCCGATGTCGAGCACCAGCGCAGGCACCGGCAAGATCAGGAACACGACCAGCAGCAGCGTCGCCAGCGGCAGGATCGCGCTGCGCGCATGATCTGCCAGACGGGTCAGCAAATTGGGGGCAGGGGACATAAAGGATCAGGCTCCCATTGCGGCGAGCAGCATGTAAGCCAGCCGCGCGTTTTCGTTGCCGCCAAGGCCAACAGTGGATTCAGGGCGGGTCGCACGCTGGCTGGCCAGCCGGACATAATCGGCAGGCTGCACCTGCGGCAGATCATTGCCCTCGCGCGGCAAGCGGCTGCCGCCCGGCATGGCTGAGCCGCCCAGCTTGGCCGCAAAGCGATCACGGATTTCACCAAAGCTGCGCGGCGCGCCGGATTTGTCGTAGAAAATCGAGCGGTTGGCCCCGGCAGCACGCGCGAATTGCGGGGCGGCGGCAGCATCGGGGTTGCGATCATGCTGGCTCAAAAACTGCCGCGCGCCTTCTGCTCCCAGAAAATGGGCGAGATACAGATCGACCGGCGCGGCCTCGCGGCCCAGCCCCCGCTCAAGATAATCGCGGTTGTCTGCGGCAAACTCGCCCGCCATCAGCGCGGCAACCTCGGGGTTCTTGCGAAGCCCAAGGATCGCCTGGCGCGTTTGCGGATCATCGACGCTGAAACGGCCCCGGCCATCGCGCGAAATGGCGTTGGCGGCCCAGCTGAGCCCGTGCTTTTGCCCGTGCTTTTCCATGACGCCAAGCCAGCTTTGATCGATGAACTGAAACAGCCCGGTGGCAGACGATGTCCGCGCCTTGGCCTCAGGATTGAGGCCGCTTTCGATGCGCGCCTGACCCAGCAGATAGTTGAAATCCATCCCCGTGCGGCGCGCGGACGTGGCGATCGCGCGGGTGACGCGGTCGCTGCTGTTGCCGATGCTGCCAAGGTGCGAGGACAAAACAGGTCTCCAGAGTTACTGGAGAGATCAAAGCAAGGGCTGTGCCAGTTTTGATGGGTGTTGGGGAGGCGCTGTGACGCGTGGATCGAAGTTGTGCGGACGCAAAAGCCCTCCCCCTCGATGGGGGAGGGTTGGGTGGGGGTGAGCTATCCGAATTGTGCCGCGGCCGGGTGATGGTGGGGGTGCCCACGCGGGCGGGTGCGCTTGCAGGTGAGGGTTTCGCTGGCCGCTTTTGCTGGTTCCCTTCACAGGGGACCGGGATGGGGGATGACGCACCTGCAGCCCTCCCCCCTCAAGGGGCAGGAGATCAATTAATGACGATTTGCAGGGTTTGCGCCGTCAGCTTCGCGACACAGCGCGCGCGTTGGGGGCGCGATACGTGGTCTGGGCTTCGTCGCCGCGCACGGCGGCAAGGCGCTGATCGGTATGATCGCGCCGAACCCGCAGCCGCTGGGCGGCGCTGGTGTTTGCTGTCAGAAGGTCGGCCAGTTGCGCGCGGGTGCTTGCATCGGGGCGCAGCGTGCCCTGCCCGCGCAGCGCATCAGTGATTGCGCCAAGATCGCGGCTGTGGGCAATCATGCCGTCGGTATCGCCGCAATCAAGCGCCGCAATCAGCGCGGTTTGCGCCGCCGCAAAGCGGTCAAGCAGGTCGGTCGGCACGCCCGGGAGCATCAGGCGGTCAGCTGGCCAAGATCGAGCGCGATCATCCGCGCCGCCAGCTTTTCGGTGTCGATCACATAGCTGCCATTGGCCAGCGCGTCGCGGATCGCGGCAACGCGGCCCTCGTCAATCGGCGCAGAGGTCGCGGCAGATTGCATGAAGCTGGCGGCAGGCGCGTTGCGGACGTTGTTGTCAGACGCAGTGCTGGTCGCAGCCGCACCGACGATCTTGTCGGTGCTGCCACCCTGACGGGTCGTCCCGACGGCAGGGCTGCCATATGCAGAAATGCGGCTCATGGGATTGATACCTCGTTCTATCATCACTTACGTCCTTTAACGGCCCTGGCACGCGATGCTTAAGGCCAAATTTTGCCAAAAGGTTAATGCGGAGCAACCGGTCATGCTTAACGGATCAGTTGCCAAGAATCGTGGCGCGACCGGGTTCAAGAATGCGTACGAAGATGGTCTTGGTCTTGGGATCATCGCGCACCGGGATGACCTCCCCAACGTTGCCGTCCTTCTCCGCAATCATCACGCGCGACAGCGTGAAGCTGGGCCGTTCGACGGTGAGCAGGATCGGCTCGCCGCGCTTGACCGCAGCC
>NZ_JBGTFM010000442.1:0-6871 GCF_041747255.1 Blastomonas sp.
GCGCTGCCATCGCGCCGCGCGCGGGTCAGCACAACATCGCTGGCCGCCATGGCCCCTGCCAGATCCTGCGCCGACAGCCCAACGCGCATGTCTGCCGGGGCCAGCCCCAGCGCCTTGCGCACCATCGGTGCCAGCCATGGATCCGGCGCCGGCAGTTGCGGCCAGACGCCCTCGTTGAGACCGGCGCAGATCACCAGATCGGCACTTTGCAGGCGCGCCTCAAGCAGGCCGTAGATCGCAACGCGTGGATGCTTACCGAAGGGCGGGCGCACCACCGCTTCGTTCAGAAGCATGGCAAGGATACGCAGAGCCTGACGCGGGCTGGTGAGTGGATCGTGCGCGCTCGTGCGGTCGAGCAGTGCCTGCACCAGATCGGATGCATCGCGGCCCGCATGGCCCTCCCACAGAGCAGCGCCCGCAAGCTGTTCAGCGCAAGCCACCAGCGCAGCGATCAGCACCGACAGCGGTTGCCGCCCGCTTCTGACAGCCACGAGCGGCGCAAGCAACTGCTTGGCCTCCGCCCACCAGCCGGCAAGCGACCTTCCCGCAAGCAATGCGTCGATCCCCGCCAGCCCCGGTGCGGGGCGCGGTCCGCGCAGTTTGAGGTCCAGATCGCGCACGTCGTCGAGCCAGTCCAGCCGACCGCCCTCTGCCCTGACCAGCGGGTGCTTGAACAGATCAAGCAGCGCGACCGGCGCAAAATCATCGGCCAGACAGGTCGCAGCGGCGAGCAGCAGCTTGCCCGGCGGGGTCAGCGCCAACGCCTCGCCCGCGCTGTCATCGGCCTCGATTTCCCAGCGGCGCAGATGCGCGATCACCCGGGTCGCCAGCGCACGGTCGGGCGTGACAATCGCAACGCGGCGCGCGGGCTCAAGCAACGCCTGTCGCGTGAGGATCGCAATCGCCTGCGCTTCCTCCTCGGGGTTTTCGGCTTCGACAACGCGGATGCCCTTTGCGCGGCGATCCTCGGCCTGCATCGCGACCCAGCGGTCGCTTTGCTGCGCGGGCAGGAACATGCTCCGCAACATCCGGGCCCGATCCGCGCTGAGGCCGGTGCGGGGCTCGCTGCGCCACGGCTGCACCTCGGCCCGGTTGACCCCCATTGCATGAAGCAGATATTTCAGGTGATATTGCGGATGGCCCGGCGCTGGCCGAGTCTGGTCCTTGCTGGCTTCGATATCATCGCGCCAATCGGGATCGCCCAGCGCCTCCCACAGATCATCATCCATATCGAAATCATAGCCAGGCAGCACCACCATGCCCTGCGGCAACAGCGAAACCGTGCGCAACAGCCGTGCAATAGCGGGCGCCGCGGTGGTGATCCCGGCTGCGATCACCGGATGAGTGGGAGGATGCGCCTGCCAGCGGCCTGCTGCCTGAATGAGCGATTGATTACGCCGCTCAGCGGCATCGACAAGGCCCGTTACAGCGAGGTGGGCCTGCCATTGCTCGCCCACCTGCCTGAACAGTGCCAGCGCCTGTTGCCAGTGATTGGCGAGGTCGCCGGTCAGGTCATCGGCCATTTCAATCGTTGCAAGTTCGCCAAAGCCTTTTTCCTCCACCAGCAACTGGTCGAGCACGCGCGCGAACTCTGTCGCCAGCCGCAGTGCCTCTGCCGGGTCATCGGCGGCAGGGCGTCCGGTAGCGGCCTCCTGAATGATCTGCGCGAGCCGGAAGCGTCGTTCGAGCGGATCGATCGCGGGCGGCACCGGGGTCTCGCTGCCCAATGGGTCGAGCAACGTGCCCAGGCTCTCGCCCAGATCAAGGTCGCCCACCACCACCATGCGCGGCAGCAGCAGCCCGGTTTTGACCAGCCGCACCAAAGCCTCGGTGATCGCGCGCCCGGCACGGCGATTGGGGATCAACAGCGTGACCGGCGCAAGCGAGGCTGGCGCAGAACCAAAGCGCTTGATCAGACCCGCCGCCAGAGCATCGGCAAATCCGCGCTGTGCCCCGATGGCGAATACTGCGGGGCGCGGCGCATCAGCCATGTTGCAGCCTTAGCGCGGTGGGCTCGATGGAAGCCGGGGTGCCGACATCAAACCATTCGCCCAGATGGGTGATGCCATACAGCCGGTCGGCGGCGATGGCGCGGTTCCAAAGCAGGTTTGTCGAAAACGCACCCGACGGAGCGTCCGCCAACAGCCGCTTCGAGAGCAGCTGAATGCCGGTATAGATGTAAGGCGCGACCCGACCCGGGCGGCGCCGGCTGATCCGACCGACCTGATCTAGATGGAAATCGCCGACCCCTGAATAGTTCACCGCCCGGCTGTGCGGCACCAGCAGCAGCAAAGCGTCCATATGCCTATCGTCCCAGCGGCGGCGCATCTCATCAAAGCATGACTGCGCGCCATCAAGCCAGATGTTATCACTGTTAAGACAAAAAAACGGATCTTCATTGATCAGTGGCAAGGCCTTCACGAGACCCCCGCCGGTTTCAAGCAATTGCCCGCGCTCATCGGAAATCACGATATCAAACGGGTAGTCGGCGACCAGCAGATGCGCTTCCAAGGCATCAGCCAGATAATGCACGTTGACGATCACCCGCTCAATCCCGGCGCTTGCCAGATGGTCGAGCACGTGATCGATCAGCGACTTGCCTGCGACCCGCACCAGCGGCTTTGGCGTCGAGACGGTCAGCGGTCGCATCCGCTTGCCCAGCCCTGCGGCCATCACCATGGCGGTGCGCGCGCTGGCTGGCCTGCCGTTCACAGCGCGAAATCGCCGCCCAGAGTGCCCGCCGGATCGCGCAGGTGCGCTGGGACATTTGCATCGAACCATTGCGCAACTGGCGCGAGCGCGGGGTGCACCAGATCGCGCTCAAGCGTCGCCCAGACGCGCGGGATCATAAGCGGATAGCGCGGCTTGCCGTCGCGTTGCCACAGGCGGATGAAAATGCCGATGATCTTGGCGTTCCGCTGCGCGCCGAGCACGTGATAATGCTTGCGAAAATCATAATGCGGCGGCAGCAGGCTCGCATAGGTTTCGATCATCGCCGCCTCAAGCGTAGGCGCAACATCGCGCCGCGCATCCTGCAGCAGCGACACCAGATCGTAAGCCGGATCGCCCACCAGTGCATCCTGGAAATCGAGCAGGCCCTGCCCCCCGTCATCGAGAAGCATAATGTTTTCGGCGTGATAATCGCGCAGCACAGTGACTGCCGGCGCTGCGGGGTCCAGCGCGTCGAGCACCTCATCCCAGGCACGCGCATAGGCTGCGGCGTCGACCGCAAGGCCGCGTGCCGGGCAATACCATTCGGTAAACAGCGCGGCCTCGCGTTGATAGACTTCGCGGGTATAGCCGGGCACCGCAGCGACGGGGCGCTGGTGCAACGCGGCCAGCGTCTCAATCGCCTGCGCGTAAGTCGCATGTTCGCTCTCAGCATCCGCCGCATCGACCGTCTCGCGCATTCGCCGGTCGCCGAAGTCTTCGAGCAGTACCAGCCCCCTGCCCGCATCATCGGCGAGGATGGCCGGAGCGCGCAGGCCCTGTTCTCCAAGATACCGTGCGACATGCAGGAAAGGGCGCGGATCTTCGTGTGGCGGCGGCGCATCCATCAATATCGCGCGCCGATCTGTTTCGATGACGCGGAAATAGCGGCGGAAAGACGCATCGCCGGGGATGGCTGAAACCTCTGCCCCGGTCCAGCCTGCGGCGTCCACAAAGCTCCGGATGTCTGCTTCACGCGTGCTCAACGAAATTCACCTGCAATCTGCTGCCAGCGCGCTGCCCAGTTTGCCCCCGGCACCGCTGAAATGTGTCGCGCGCTAGCATCGCTGCCATCGATCTGCAATTGCAGCGTGTCCGCCCCGGCCAGCCCGCCGACGCGTTCGGGCCATTCGGCGATCAGCAAAGCAGGCTCGCCACTGTCGATACCAAGTTCGGCCAGATCGCCCGCCCCTTCGAGCCGATAGAAATCTGCGTGAATGACGGGCATGCGCACTTCGGGGGTATCATAGGGCAGGATCAACGCGAAGGTCGGGCTGGGCACCTCGCCCGCAAAACCAAGCGCGTGCAAGATGGCGCGGGCGAGCGTCGATTTGCCCGCGCCAAGATCACCCGACAAGGCAATCACGTCACCCGGCTGAGCGGCAGCAGCCAACTGCGCGCCAAGTCCCTCCATATCGGCAAGCGAGGCGATGGTAATGCTCGTCACAGCAGGATCGTCACGATCGTGCCTGCCCCCGGCTCGGACACCAGTTCCATGCGGCCACCGTGTGCTTCCACCAGGTTCTTGGCGAGCGGCAGGCCAAGCCCAGACCGGCGGGTTGCCTTGCCGCCCTGCTCGTCTGCCTGCAGCAACCCATCGAGTGCCCGTGCCTGCGCGCGCGCATCCAGCCCCGGGCCGTTGTCTGACACGACGATACGCAGCTTGCCGCGCACGCGGTCGCCCAGCAGCAGCACGCGCCCGCCCTCCTGCGTATAACGCAGCGCATTGTCGATCACTGCCGCAATCGCCTGACTGAAGCGGGCACGGTCAACTTCGGCTGACCCGACATCATTGGCGATGTCGACGTCAAGCGTAATGTTGCGCCCCCCAGCCAGTCCCTCAGCGCCTTTGGCAACGCCGGCAAGCAGCAGCGCAATGTCGATCGATTCGCGCTTGAGCGGCAATGTCCCCGCCTGGCTCTGGCTGAGATCGAGCACCATGTTGATCTGCGCTGACAGCCGCTCAACCGAGGCGATGATCGCGCCGACATAATCCTGCCCCTGGTCGGACAGCGGCCCGGCAACCCCCGCCGCCAGCAATTCGGCAAAACCACCGATTGAGGTGAGCGGGGTGCGGAATTCGTAGCTCATATTGGCAAGGAAGCGCGTCTTGATCGCGTCTGCCTCGATCAGCGCCTCGTTGCGCTCGCGCAGCGCGTCCTCGCTGCGCTTGGCATCGGACACGTCGATCATCGTGAACAGGGCGCTGGCATCGGGGAGCGGAATGCCGACGAAATCGAACACCCGGCCATCGCGCATCACCAGCTGCCCGGCGCGCTGCACCCGGTCGAGCGTCGCCGCGCGGATTACCTCGCGCAGCGCAGAAATCTGTGCGGGCCGTTTGAGGCTGGGGGCCAGCGCCTTGAGCAGTTCGTCGGCACGTGGATGGACGGCGAGCACCGGCTCATCCAGTCCCCAGGCCGTCGCGAACCGGGTGTTCCACAGATGCAGACGGCCATCGGAGGTGAACACCGCCAGTGCCTCAAACAGGTTGTTGAACGTCGCAGTCCGCACCCTGAGCAGAGTATCGCGGGCGCTGGCCAGCTGCACCTGCTCGGTGCGATCCTCAAAGATCATCAGCAGACCGTTGTCAGGCGTCGGTTGGGCGATGGCGCGCAAATGGGTGCCGTCGGCGAGCAGCCAAATTTCCTCGCTTGGCGCTGCCGCCTGAAACCAGCCGCGCTGTTCTTCGCGCCACGCCGGAAAATCGCGCGTCTCGGGCACCCGGCCCGTTTCACGCATACGGTCGAGCAGTCGTTCAAACTCAAGCCCGTCCTGCAGCCATTGCGGCTTGAGCGCGAACATACGGACAAACGGCTGGTTAACGAAAATCAGTTTGCGTTGCGCATCAAACTGGACAACGCCCGCTGACAGATTGTCGAGCAGGTCTCGCTGAGCATCACGGAACTTGTCGGTGGCAGCGCGTGCCTGAATCAGTTCATGCACATCGATGGCATAGCCTGCAACGCCGCGCTGTTCGATGGGCAGATCGACAATCTCCATCGCCCGGCGCAGACCTGAGATGGTGGTCGTGACGGTGCGGCGCGAGACAGTGCCGCTTTCGATCGCCCTCGCCGCCACCGCCGCCGGGGAGAGGCCATCGATCGTTTCGACCAGTTCCAGCCCATCCTGGATTACCTGCGCACCGTCAGTGCCACCGACAGCGCGCACATAGGCGCTGTTGACCAGCAGCAGCGACAGGTCCTCGCGCCTGAACCACATCGGGACCGGCGCGGCCTCGATCAGACCCGACAGCGCATCGAATGCGCGCTTGGCCTCTGCCTGTGCAGCGGCCAGCGCCGCCATCCGGGCCTCGCTCTCGGTCGCATCGAATATCCACAACAACACCGCGCCTGCGGCAACCGTCTGTGGGTCGGCAAGCTGTCCTTCAATCCGCAGCCTTTTGTCAGACCCGCGTGCGCTGACGGCTGCGGAAAAGGCCGCGCCGCTCCGCTGGGTGCCCGCGATTTGTTCGGCCAGTGCATCGAGCGCTGCGCGCTCAAGCCCGCGCTCGTCCTGCGACAGTTCGCCAAGATACGGTGGCAGCCTGTCGAGCCCGAGCCAACGCGCAACCCGTTCGGGTCCCTCGATCCTGAGGTCTGATCGAACGATCAGCGGCACTGCAGGGGCGGTTTCGATCAATCGCGACAGGCGCCGCATCTGTCGCCGCGACGTGCTCGCCGCGCGGCGCATTGCGAGGCCGGAGCTGAGCGCCCAGATGGCAACCGCCGTCCACAGCGCCAGCACCGTGGCCACCAGCAGCATCGTCAGGTTGTCGATCAGCATGACAGCACTCGCCGCCGCCGAATCGCGCTATACTCGCCACTCATGATCACCCGCTTCATCATCGCAGGGCGTAGCCCAATTTCAGGCCCGCGCAAAACATGGAAGCGGAGCGTGCCCGATATCAGCATGGCATTGCAAACCGACGCGCGCACCCCGTGCGCATTGTCGAAACCAGTTGGGGCGGCGATTGGGCGACGTGGTCGGCGTAAACAAGCCAGCGTGATGCGAAGAACCCGCGCTATTTCTCCCAATACCAGGGCTTGAGCGTGGCCGTACCAGTCACGGTTTCGTTCATCGTCGGCACCTCGTAAAGCCGACCATTAAGCATCACATGCGTGATCTTGTCAGACTGGCGGATATCGACATCGGGCTTGCC
>NZ_JBGTFM010000443.1:0-3368 GCF_041747255.1 Blastomonas sp.
CGGGATCGATCCGGCCGCCGCCGCCATCGAGGCCGCCCGCCATCACGCGCGCGGCGCAGGTCTGCGCATCGGCTATGACGTGGGCGTGGGCGAGGCCCTTCCCTATGATGACGCCGGTTTCGATGCCGTGGTCTGCGTGGATGTGCTGGAGCATGTCACCGATCTGCACAAGGTTTTGTCCGAAGTGGCCCGCGTTTTGCGCCCGGGCGGGCTGTTCCTGTTCGACACGATCAACCGCAACCCGCTGGCCCGGCTTGCCACCATTACGGTGGCTGAAGACCTGCTGCGGCTTTTGCCTCGCGGCACCCATGACCCTGCGATGTTCATCAAGCCGGGCGAGTTGCGGCGCGCGATGGAAGGCACTGGTTTTGTGCCCGGCCCGGTCACTGGCCTAGGCCCCCGCGGCATGAACCGGCGTCTGGACCTGACTTTTGGCCCCCTGCCGCTGACCACGATCCTTTACATGGGGATCGCCCACAAACCTGCCTTCACAACTGGAGATAACGCATGCTGATCCTTGCCATTCTGATGACAGCGCTCCTGTTCGGGGGCATGGTGCTATATTCCTTCGGCTTCGCGGCGTTCCTGTTCACGGCGCTGCCGGCAGATGTGGCGGGTCCGACAATCCGGCGTGCCTTTCCAATGTTCTACATTTTTGTTCTCGGCACGGCCGCAGTGGCGGCGGCGCTGCTCTGGCCTGCCGATCCACTCGCAGCAGGGCTGTTGGCGCTGATCGCGGCAACGGTCCTGCCCACCCGACAAATCCTGATGCCTGCCATCAACCGCGCCACCGATATCGGTGCCAAGGACCGCTTCAAGGTGTTGCACGGGCTGTCAGTGGTGATCACGCTGGTCCATATCGCGCTGGCGGGTTACGTGCTAACTCGCTTCGCGGGAGGCCTGTAGCATGGCGGTGCTACCCCCCCGTGAAAACGTCCAGTCCTATCCCCGTCCGCCTGCACTGGAGCCTGTGCCGCAAGGCATCAGGGTCCTCCTTGGAGGTGTCTTAGTGGCCGAGACGTCCCGCGCCTTGCGGGCGCTGGAAACACATCACGCGCCCACCTATTACCTACCGCGCGAGGATATCCACGCCACGCTGCGCCCGGCTCAAGGCACCAGCTTTTGCGAATGGAAGGGTGTCGCGCGCTATTTCGATGTCATCAGCGGAGGCAAGACAGCCCTGCGCGCCACTTGGGCCTATGACCGCCCGACCGCCCGCTTTGCCGCCCTTGCAGGTTACGTGGCATTCTATGCCGGGCTGATGGACGAGGCGTGGGTCGGCGATCTGCGCGTCATTCCTCAGCCGGGCGATTTTTACGGCGGCTGGGTCACGCCCAATCTCGACGGACAAATCAAGGGTGCGCTAGGAACGCGGCATTGGTAGAATGCGGAACATACAGTTGATTGTCGGCGTCTGTGTACGGGAAGGATCAGGGGGCGAAAATGTTGATGCGCGGTCTGATGCCAATCGTTATTGCGGCGATCACACTGGGTGGCTCAGTGCAGCCTGCGATGGCCGACGGGTCTGTGACCGCGCAAACAGTCATCGAGGATTTCACCATGCAGCCGGAAACTCGCTGGCGGTTCTTCACCGATCAGGTGATGGGGGGCGTGTCCACTGGCGGTGTGGCCTTCGCGCAGGAAAACGGAACACCGTTTGCCCGCATGACAGGCCGCGTCAGTACCGCCAATCGTGGCGGGTTCATCCAGATGCGGCTTGATCTTGCCAGCCCACCACCCCAGGGTACAACCGGCGTGCAACTTGTCGTGCGCGGCAATGCTCAGCGCTATTTCGTGCATCTGCGTACAGGCGGCACTCTTTTGCCGTGGCAATACTATCAAGCAGGGTTCGATGTCACGAAAAATTGGAGCGCAGTCCGCCTGCCACTGGATGGATTTACAGCCTCGGGTGCCTTCTTGCGCAACCTGCCCCGCCCAGCCAGCCTGACCTCGGTTGCCGTCGTCGCCTACGGACGGGACCACGACGCCCAGATCGACGTGCGCAACGTGAGTTTCTATTGATCCGGCGAGATGTTGTGCAGTTTCGAAGGCATACGGTATGAAAGGTCGCTGCAAACATGTCGCATCAGAAAAATCAGAGATTCTGGAACAGGATCGCAGCACGATATGCAGCACGCCCGCTCAAGAACGTTCCGGCCTATGAGGCGATGCTGGGAGACGTGGCCTCGCGACTGAAAGGCTCAGACACCGTGCTTGAGGTCGGGTGTGGCACAGGCGGAACAGCGATCCGGCTTGCGCAGGGTGTTGCGCAATGGACCGCGACCGACTTTTCCGCCGAGATGGTTAAGATTGCAAAGGCCAAACCATCTGGGCGAAATGTCAGGTTCGTCGTCTCGGACGTCTCAAATGCCTTCGACGGTGGACCGTTCGACGCGATCTGTGCGTTCAACGTGCTGCATCTGGTGGATGACCTGCCTGAAATGCTGACCCGCATCCATGCGCACCTGAAACCTGGCGGTCAACTGATCTGCAAAACCTGGTGCTTTGCAGATGTGAATTGGGCGCTGCGGGCGCTTTTTCCGGTGCTGAGGGTCTTTGGCCTGTTTCCTGTCGCGGCTTCGCTTGGCGCGACCCAGCTACGTCAGTCAATCCGTGATGCAGGCTTTGAGATTGTCGACGAGCATCTTTTGGGGATTATACTCAGAACCCCTATATCGTTGCCTGCAAACACGGTCAGATTGTAGCCTGAGACGGATAGAAGCGGGTGCCATGGTTTTCGCTTTGTTACCAATAACTTCGCGCCCTCTTGCTTCCGCAGTGCTTCCGAAATGCTTGAACGCAAAAAGCCGCCCGTTAGGGCGGCTTCTAGAGCGTGTTGCGCACAATTGCATTCAGCCAGCGGATCGAACGCGCCCTGCTACGCAGACGCTGTCTCGATCCACTGGCCGAATACATGAATCTTTCTGAGCGCAACACGCTGTAAGCGACTGTTAAGTCGAAGTTTTTGGTTGCGGGAGTAGGATTTGAACCTACGACCTTCAGGTTATGAGCCGTGGCGAACGAACCATGAACAATCGCGCGGAACCGCGCTATCCTTCGCTTTTTCCGTGGCTTGCGGCCTCCTGACTTAGATCGTCACTACGCCGGTTTTCGCAGGAAACCGCTGCAAACCTCTCCCTCTTGCTTCCACTATGCTTCCGCACAGGCAAAGTTTGATGTTCCGGTAGCATCGCAATCATTCGTTCGGCTGGTCGCGAACTTCCCTAAGAGTCCGTCCGGGATCATATCCTTTCTTGACAAAGCCTTCGCAGCATGGATCGGATGGACGCCCATCGCAGGAACGCCAGCGCGTTCTGGTTCAGGCACTCCCAGTCTTTGGCCAGGCGGCGGCAGCGATTGAGCCATCC
>NZ_JBGTFM010000444.1:0-2052 GCF_041747255.1 Blastomonas sp.
GCGCGCATCCGGGCGCGCGCGGTGCGGGTTGTCGATGATGTGCGCGCCGCATCCGGCCCGACGCTGATGGAGAGCTTTCTGGGGCAATACGGCCTGTCGAGCGACGAGGGTCTGGCGTTGATGACGCTGGCCGAGGCGCTGCTGCGGGTGCCCGATGCCGACACCATCGATGACCTGATCGAAGACAAGATTTCGCCCGCCAACTGGCGCGAGCATTTCGGCAAGTCCGAACATACTTTGGTCAACGCCAGCACCTTTGCGCTCAGCATGACCCAGTCGGTGCTGGAGGGGCAGACCAGCAAGGGCCCGCTCGATGCCTTGCGCGGCGCGATCAAGCGGCTGGGCGAGCCGGTCATCCGCGTCGCGGTGCGCCGCGCGATGAAGGAATTGGGCAATCAGTTCGTGCTGGGCGAGGATATGGATGAGGCGCTCAAGCGTTCGCGCAAATGGGCGGGCGAGGGCGCGACCTTCTCCTACGATATGCTGGGTGAGGCGGCGCTGACCTTTCGCGATGCCGACCGCTATTTCGCCTCCTATATGAACGCCATCCGCAAGATTGCGGCGGCGGCAAAGTCAGGCGATATGCGCGACAATCCGGGCCTGTCGATCAAGCTCTCGGCGCTTTACCCCCGTTACGAGATGGCCAAGGCCGATGAATGCGTGCCCGCTCTGGCTGACCGGGTGCTTGAGCTCGCCTATGCCGCGCGCGATGCGCGCATCGGGCTCAACATCGATGCCGAAGAGGCTTACCGGCTCGGCATGTCGCTCGACATGATTCAGCTGGTGCTCAGCGATCGGGGGCTGGCAGGCTGGGACGGTTTCGGCGTCGTCGTCCAGGCCTTCGGGCGGCGCGCCAGCTTTGTGATCGACTGGCTCTATGGTCTGGCGCAGAAGCTCGACCGCAAGATCATGGTGCGGCTGGTCAAGGGGGCGTATTGGGACAGCGAGATCAAGCACGCACAGGTCGATGGCGTGCCCGATTTTCCGGTGTTCACCAGCAAGGCCGCAACCGATGTTTCGTATATCTGCTGCGCCGCGCAGTTGCTCAGGCTGACCGATCGCATCTATCCCCAGTTCGCCACCCACAATGCCCACAGTGTCGCGACGATCCTTGAGCTGGCGGGCAACCGCGACGGCTTTGAGTTCCAGCGGCTGCACGGCATGGGCGAGCAACTGCACGGCGCGCTATTGCGCAATGAGAAGGTGCGCTCGCGCATCTACGCGCCGGTGGGCAAGCACCGCGAACTGCTCGCCTATCTGGTGCGCCGCCTGCTCGAAAACGGCGCGAACTCGTCGTTCGTCAACCAGCTCGCCAACCACGCCGTGCCCGCCGAGGCGATTGCCGCCGATCCGTTCGAGCAGCTGGCCGAGGGCCGCACCGATGCGGACCGCAAGATCATCCGCCCGTTCGCGCTTTATGCGCCCTCACGCGTCAATTCCACCGGCTGGGACTTGGCCAACCGGGCTGACCTCAACGGCTATCTCGGCGCCCGCGCGCCGTATCGTGAGGCGCAGTGGCAAGCCTGCCCGATCATTGCTGATCCTTGCGAGGATGCAGAACCAGCGCGCGCAGTGTTCAGCCCGTCCGCGCCCGATCTGCAGATCGGAACCGTTTGCGATGCCACGCTGGCGCAGGTCGGCGTTGCAATTGCCGGCGCACGCGTCTGGGAGGCGCCGGTCGCACAGCGCGCTGCCGCGTTGATCCGTGCCGCCGAAATGCTGGAGGCCGCGCATGGTGAAATCTTTGCGCTGCTGGCACAGGAGGCGGGCAAATGCGCGCCCGATGCGATTGCCGAGCTGCGCGAGGCGGTCGATTTCCTCCGTTATTATGCCTCCGAAGCGACCGACATGGGCGATTTCGCGCCGCGCGGCATCATCACCTGTATCTCGCCGTGGAATTTCCCACTGGCGATCTTCATCGGCCAGATTGCCGCCGCGCTGGCGATGGGCAACGCGGTGCTCGCCAAACCCGCCGAACAGACGCCGCTGATCGCGTTTCTGGCGACCCGGCTGCTGCACGCAGCCGGTGTGCCTGCGCATGCGCTGCAGCTG
>NZ_JBGTFM010000445.1:0-9504 GCF_041747255.1 Blastomonas sp.
ATGGTCGCGATCATATGCAGCAGAACCGCGCTTTCTGCGCCGAATGATGAGACGACCGCGAGATCACCCACCAAATTATCGTGGATGACGGCGCGCATCATGTCGGCAGTGTCAGTGCCGCGAAACAGGTTGTTGAGGCGCACCGCGTCGCGCTCGGTAAAGCGCGGCCCCGCGTCTATGCGGTCACGCTGGCGAGTGGCATGGCCGCTCACTGCGCTGCCTTGTGCCGCAGCGCCCAAATGGCCGCGACACCATCGGTGGTGGCCTGATAGACGTGCGGGAAAAAGCCGCGCGCAGCCGCGACATCAGTGTCGTCGAGCGGCTTGTCCGGCGCAAAACTGTCAAACCCTGCACGGCGCAGGAACACGAACTGGTCTACCAGCACGTCACCAACGGCGCGCAACTCGCCTGCATAGCCTTGCTCGCGCAGCACTTGCGCCGCTGAATAGCCGCGCCCGTCGCCAAAGTTCGGGAAGTTGACCTCGACCAGCTTGATCTGTCCCAGATGCGGCAACAGCGCGCGCGCATCCTCACCCGGCTCAAGCCGCACGGCAGCAGCATTCGATCCACTGGTGAAATCGGCGAGGGTCAGAGCAGTGTCGGTGACGGGCGCATCATCGCGGTAGCAAATCTGGACATCACCCATAAAGCGCCTCCTTGAATGGGTTCATGCCGATGCGGCGATAGGTATCGACGAAGCGTTCACCGCTCTCGCGCGCGCCGAGATAGACGTTGGTGACGGTTTCCACCGCATCGACGATGCCGTCCTCATCAAAGCCCGGCCCAACAATCTTGGCGATCGACACGTCCTCTGCGCCTGATCCGCCGAGCAGCAGCTGGTAATTCTCAACCCCCTTGCGGTCGACGCCCAAGATGCCGATGTGCCCGGCGTGGTGGTGGCCGCAGGCGTTGATGCAGCCGGAGATTTTGAGCTTGAGTTCGCCGAGTTCGCGCTGGCGCCCGGTGTCGGCGAAGCGCTCCGATATCTTCTGCGCGACCGGGATCGAGCGGGCATTGGCGAGGCTGCAATAGTCAAGGCCGGGGCAGGCGATCATGTCGCCGATCAGGTCGAGGTTCGCCGCAGCGAGACCGGCCGCATCAAGTTGCTGCCAGATCGTGTAGAGATCGCCCTTGCGGACATGCGCGAGCACGATGTTTTGTGTGTGGGTGACGCGCAACTCGTCGAACGCGTATCGCTCGGCAAGGTCGGCCATCAGGTCGATCTGGTCGGCGGTGGCGTCGCCCGGGATGCCGCCGACCGGCTTGAGGCTGATGGTGACCGCAGCATAGCCCGGAACCTTGTGCGGGTGCGTGTTCTGGTCAACCCAGACCGCGAAATCGGGGTCTGACAGGTCGATGTCATCGCTTAGCCCCTGCTCGAACGCGGGATCGGCAAAATAGGCGGTGATCCGCTCAAGCTCGGCCACCGGCGGGTCGAGGCCCAGCGTCTTCATGTGCGCGAACTCTTCCTCGACCTGACGCGTATATTCCTCTGCGCCAAGCTCATGGACGAGAATCTTGATGCGCGCCTTGTACTTGTTGTCGCGGCGACCATAGCGGTTGTAGACGCGCAAGACCGCTTCGGAATAGCTGATCAGCTCCTCGGCGGGCACGAACTCGCGGATGCACGGCGCGATCATCGGGGTGCGGCCCATGCCGCCACCGACAAAGAACTTCGCGCCCAGCACGCCGTCTGCATTCTTGACCAGCTCGATGCCGATGTCGTGCAGCCGCATCGCAGCGCGATCGGTCGGCGAGGCGATGACCGCGATTTTGAACTTGCGTGGCAGGAACTGGAACTCGGGGTGAAAGCTCGACCATTGGCGCAGCAGCTCGGCCCAGGGGCGCGGATCGGCGATCTCATCTGCTGCAGCGCCCGCGAAATGGTCAGAGCTGATGTTGCGGATGCAATTGCCACTGGTCTGGATGGCGTGCATCTCGACGCTCGCCAGATCGGCGAGCAGATCGGGCGTTTCTTCCAGCTTCATCCAGTTATACTGGATGTTCTGCCGGGTGGTGAAATGGCCATAGCCCTTGTCATAGCGGCGCGCGATGTGCGCAAGCATGTGCATCTGCTTGCCTGACAGGGTGCCGTAAGGGATCGCAACGCGCAGCATATAGGCGTGCAACTGCAGATACAGGCCGTTCTTCAGCCGCAGATGGCGGAACTCTTCCTCGGGCAGCGTGCCTTCGAGGCGGCGGCGCACCTGATCGCGAAACTCCGCAACCCGCGCATCGACCATCGCCTGATCATAAGTGTCGTATTGATACATGGCTTAAACTTTCACGATGGGGATGCTGGTGTTGACCGCAAGATCGGGGCGGACGGTCGGGCCAAAGGCGCGGACGCGATCCTTGATGTGCAGCGGCATCGGGCCGTGGTCGGTCTGCTCGCCATCGACCACGTATGACGCATTGACGCGCAGCGCGGCCTCTTCGCGGGCCAGGATCGCTTCGGCCTCGCCGCCGGCATCCTGCGCATCGGCAAGGTGCCGCGACCATTGGTCGTCACCCGCCCACCAGATGACATCGCCGGTTTTCAGATCATTGCCGGTCAGGATTTTCATGAAAGCGGCTCCAGCTGCTGGGCGAACAATGCGGGCAGGCAATCGGTGGCATCGGCGCGGGTGACGACATCGCCGATGACGATCAGCGCCGGGCTGACGACGGCCTGCCGTGCGATCATCGGGCCAAGATCGGTAAGCAGGGTGCGCAGCGTGCGCATGTCGGCGCGGGTGCCCTTTTCCAGCACCGCCACCGGCGTATCGGGCGACACGCCATCGGCGATCAGCTTTTCGGCTATCGCATCGCCGGTGGCGATGCCCATGTAGATCACAAGCGTACGGCCTTTGCCGGCCAGCCCCGCCCAGTTCTGATCGGTCAACCCCTTGCATTGCCCTGCGACAAAGGTGACCGCGCTTGAGATGTCACGATGGGTAAGCGGCAGCAGCGCCTGCGCCGCGCTGCCATTGGCGGCGCTGATACCGGGGATGACTTGCACCGGCACGCCAGCAGCGCGGCAATCGTCAACCTCTTCGCCGCCACGCCCAAAGATGAACGGATCGCCGCCCTTCAGCCGGACAACGTCATGGCCAGCGCGCGCTTCTGCAATCAGCAGCGCATTGATGCCTTCTTGTGGCAGGGTGTGGCGAGCGCGCTGCTTGGCGACCGATATCAGCCGCGCATCGGGCCGGGCCAGCGCGAGGATCGCATCATCAACCAGTCCGTCATGCACGATCACGCGCGCCGCAGCGATGATCCGCGCGGCCTTGACGGTGAGCAGGTCGGGGTCACCCGGGCCTGCACCGACCAGCCAGACGGTACCGCAGACGGTGCGCTCGGCGGCTGACATTTCCATAATCGCAACAGTCCTTTGTTAAGGTGTTGCATCTGGTCCGTTGGCCATACGAGTGCAAAGCACATTGGCTTGTGCCGGGCTTAGTTTTGCTTTTTGGAAGAAGAAGCGCGAGCCCGCCCCGTCAACGCCCGGCGAGTTCCTTGACCCGCGCCAGATAGGTTCGCCCGATGCGCAGCTCGCTGTCATCGGCGAGGCAGGCAAACCACACCCCGCCGCCGCCGTGGCGCAGCCCGGTAATATAATCGTTGCGCACGATGTGCGAACGGTGCAGCCGCACAAACCGCGCCGGGTCCAGCCGCTCTTCAAGCGCCTTGATCGTCTCGTGCATCAGATAACTGCGTTCGCCCACGTGCAGCCGCATATAGTCGCGTTCGGCATCGATCCGCTCGATCAGATCAGCATCGATCCGTTTGAGCTCGGAGCGGTGCGGCACCCAGAATTCGCGCACCCACGATTCACCCGGCGGTGACGTGGCCGGGACGGGGTTGGCGAGCACCGCGCTGCGCCGGTCGAGCACGCGCGTGACCGCGCGTTCCAGCCGGTCGGTGGCAACGGGCTTGAGCAGATAGTCGATAGCAGCCAGATCGAATGCCTCGACCGCAAAGCCCTGATAGGCCGTTACAAAGATGATCGCGGGCACTTGCCCCATGCGGCCCAGCGCGCGCGCCACGCCCATGCCATCAAGCCGGGGCATGTTGATGTCCAGAAACACCAACTCGGGTCGAAGCTGCTCGGCCAGCCGCAGCGCCGATTCGCCGTCGCTTGCGGTGCCGACGAGGCTGATCTGCGGCAGGCGCGCGCACAGCAGCTGTAACCGCTCGACGGCCAGCGGCTCGTCATCAACGATCATCGTGCGCAGCTGCGCCACGCCGGCTTCGGCCTTCGTTTCCGGCTCAGCAGTCATGGCGCACCGCGGGCAGCGAAACATCCACCACAAAACCTCCTTCAAACGGCGTGTGACACTCCAGCCGGGCGGCGCTGCCGTAGCGGGCATCCAGCCGGTCGCGGACATTTGCCAGCCCGATGCCACTGCCTTTGTCAGCGTCCGATGGTATCACATCGCCATCATCGCTGACCGTGATATGCAATATGCCGGCTTCCTCCCGCGCCGACAGCCGGATGGTCACCGGGCGTGTGGCGCGAGCAACGCCGTATTTTATGGCGTTTTCGACCAGAGGTTGCAAGATAAGTCCGGGTACGCAGCAGCTCATGACCGCATCGGGCATGTCGATCTCAATCTTGAGCCGGTCAGGAAAGCGCACTGCTTCAATGTTCAGGTACAGTTTCTGCAACTCCACCTCATCGATCAGCCGCACATCGTCGAGCGGGTCGCCGGTCAGGCTGGTGCGGTAAAAGGTCGACAGGTTCAGGATCATTGCCTCGGCCTCGTCGGGCCGGTTGCGCAGCACCAATGTGGACAATGAATTGAGCGTGTTGAACAGGAAATGCGGGTTGACCTGATAGCGCAGTGACCTGAGTTCTGCCTGCTGTGCCGCCTGCGCAAAGCGCGCGGCGCGGCGCTCGGCGGCGCGGACCTCGCTGGCATAGCTGAGCGCCAAGTACAGCATCGCCCACGACATCAGGAAATAATAGCTGGAGATGGCAAACTCGAGCACCACCGCCATTGGCGGAATTTTCAGGATCTGGTCGCGCAGTTCGTTGTCCTCGAACAGGCTAATCGGATCGTAGACATTGAACACGAAATAATTGAATGACGATATGGCCAGCGCCGCCGGGATCGCACCGAGAAACGCGGCAATGATGCGCGGGGTCAGCGGTTTTTTCTCGAACCAGCGCAGCCCGAGATAGAGCAGGCTGTTGATGACGATGCCAAACAGCGTCACCGCAACACGGCGGGCGATCAGCTCCTCTTGCGCCGGAAAATCGAGCACCACCGCGCGCAACGTCACGATGATCATGTAAAATAGCCAGAAGCCGAGGATGGAGAGCAGCGCTACCTGCTGGTCCACCTGCGGCCGGGCGCTGCGGTGTGTAAGACGTTTCATTGCCGGATTTCTTAACCGCAGATGACTGGCCTGTCTTTAGCGCGTCTGCCTGCTGGTCGAACTGGACGACGCTTTGGTCGAAAGCGGGGGCATCGCATCGCGCAAGCGTTGGCGGATTGTCCCCTCCACTACCAAGCTGGTGGTCGGCGGAACCCCTTCCTTAGCATGCTCATCGAGGGTTTCGGACAACGTGTTTAACCCGATCCTAACCATGTTCTGTTCAATCTTGGCGCATCGACCAGCGACTCTGGCCGGGGATGACAAGGAGTAACGGGGCATGGCCAGCCAGCCAAGCGCGGCATCGGGCAATTCAGCGGCTGCGTTGACGCTCGCCGAACTGCGTGAATTTGCGAGCTTCGAGCCTGCAGCGCAGCGTTACATCAAGCGCGCGCTGGATGTCGGGCTGGTGCGCGAGGATGCGTTCAAACGCTGGGCGCGCAACGCCGACGAAACCACCTCGATCCGTATGCATTATCTGGTCTATCAGGATTTGAAGCTGCTGCGCGGCAATGTGCCCGATGCGCCACAGGAAGAAGGCTTTGAGCATTTCATGGCGTTGCTGGTCAGGCTCGCTGCGTTTGACCTGGCACAGGACAAGATCGACAACTTTTCTGCCTTCCGCTTTCTGTACGAGCGCCTGCTCGGCCCCGATGTGCGGCCATGGCTGCCTTCGGCCTATTGCGCAGCCGCCGCGCTGCCGCAAATCCGCCCCGAACGCCGCAAGATTTTGCTGCAGTCGATCAGCGAAGCCGCCGCCACCGCGCCGGGCTGGTCATTGCGGGCGCCGGTGTTTTTCCCCGAATGGGTCGAATGGGTGAGCGGCGACGCTGCGCATTGAGGCCTTGCATTGGGGGTTATGAGGGCGCGTATGTCCCTCGACTGCGCTCGGGACAGACGGCGGGGGGTATTCGCAGTTACGGTCCGTGTTCCCGAGCCCTTCGACTGGCTGGCAAGCCAGCCGCTCTGGATAAACTTCAGGGCTTTGCCCGGAAGTCGAGGGACGTTGCGCTATGCTTGCCCCCTCAACTCGTTCCCACCAACGCCCCAAGCACCACGCGGCGGTAAATCCGCGCCAGCGTATCGAGATCGGCCACCGCCACCGCCTCGTCGAGCTTGTGCATCGTTGCATTGCACAGACCGAACTCGACCACCGGGCAGAGCTTTGACAAAAATCGCGCGTCGGATGTGCCGCCGGTGGTGGACAGCTCGGCCTCAAGCCCGGTCTCGGCGCGGATCGCCTGCGCGATGATCGCGGACAATTCGCCCGGCGGGGTGAGAAACGCCTCACCCGAAATCCTGGCCTCCACCGTGCCGCCCATCGCTTCGGCGATGCTGCGGATCAAGTCTGTCAGCGATGCGCCGCTGTGCAGATCGTTAAAGCGGATGCTCAACCGCGCCTCGGCACCGGCGGGGATCACATTGTGCGCCGGATTGCCCACCGCCAGATCGGTGATCTCGATATTGCTCGCTTGAAACCAGTCGGTGCCGGTATCGAGCGTGATCGACTCGATCTCGGAGAGGATTGCCACCAGCTTGGGGATCGGGTTGTCGGCCAGATGCGGATAGGCCACATGGCCCTGCGCGCCCGCAACGCGCATCCACATGTTCACCGATCCGCGCCGCCCGATCTTGACCATATCACCCAGCTGCGCGACCGATGTCGGCTCGCCGACCAGACACAGATCAGGCACGGTGTGCGTCGCCTGCATGTGTTCGATCAGCGCGCGCGTGCCATAGATCGCGGGGCCTTCCTCATCGCCGGTGATGATCAGGCTGATGGTCCCCGTCTCGCGCGGCACATCGGCGATGGCGGCGACGAAGCTGGCGATCGATCCCTTCATGTCGACCGCGCCGCGTCCGTGCAGCAGTTCGCCGCGCATTTGCGGAACAAACGGATCGCTCGACCACCCCTTGCCCGGCGGCACAACATCGAGATGGCCTGCAAAGGCGAAATGGCGCCCCGGATCGCCCATGGGGCGGCGGATGGCGTGCAGGTTCTCGACCGGACCATCGGGGGCCTCGCCGACCACAAACCGGGTTACCTCAAAGCCCAAAGGCTCCAGCATCGCCTGCAGCGCATCGAACACCGCGCCGGTGGCGGGCGTGACGCTTTCACAGGCGATCAACCGGCTGGCGAGATCGAGCGGGGACAGGGCGGCAGTGGTGCTGGTCATCATGGCTTTCTCTGTTGGCGCTTTCGCGTTAGCATCGCTCCATGCCAAAAGTCGACCTGCAAGCCATCGCGCCAACCAACGCCACCGGCTATCCGCCCGAATTTGCTGCTGTGGTAGAGGGGCGCTGGTATCGCCGCCTGTCGCCCGTCGCTGGCCTCACCGATTTTGGCGCGAGCCACGTCGTGCTCAAGCCCGGCGCATGGTCAGCGCAGCGGCACTGGCACGAGAACGAGGATGAGCTGTTGGTCATCATATCGGGCACGGCGGTGCTGGTGGATGACACGGGCCGTGCGCCATTAGCACCGGGCGACCTCGCAGCATTCCCCAAGAACGACGGCAATGGCCACTGCGTGATCAACGAGAGCGACGATGATTGCGTGTTCGTGGTGGTGGGCAAAAGTGTCAACGGGCCGTGCCATTATCCTGACGTCGATATGCATGAATTCGGGGCGGGCGATAAACGGCGCAAGGATGGTGAGGCGTTTTGAGGAGCGTTTCTTCTCCCTCGATGGGAGAAGGATACGCAGCCTTGCCAAGCGTAGCGCGGCTAGGCGCAGTTGGATGAGGGTGGGGCGGTGGCAGGGCACTTCACGATCGCCGCGCATGTCACCCTCACCCAGCTTCGACTAGGCAGTCAAGCTGCCAAGTCTGCGTACCCCTCTCCCATCAAGGGAGAGGGTTTGGGGTCACTTGCCCGCAACCTCAAACCGATCAATCACCCAGCTTTCCGCCAGCGCAGCTTCGGTCCAGGCGACCATCCATTCGTGCTCAAGCAGCGCATCGCTATACGCCCGCGCAAAGCCGGGCAGGGTAAAACCATAGCTTTGAAAGCGCGAGACAACGGGCGCGAACATGATGTCCGCCGCGCCGAAGCTGCCGAACAGGAACGGGCCGCCGCCGCCAAAGCGCGCGCGCGCCTCTGCCCACAGCGTCAGAATGCGCATCGCGTCCTGATGCGCTTCGGGGCTGACCGATACATCAGTGTGGCGCGCGCGCATGTTCATGCTGAATTCGCGGCGCAAAGCCATATATCCGCTATGCATTTCTGCGGCCATTGAGCGGGCGAGGGCGCAGGCCACCGGGTCTTTGGGCCAAAAGCGGTCGCGGTGGGTCTTGTCGGCCAGCCAGTCGATGATCGCCAGCGAATCCCACACCACCGCCTCGCCATCCCACAGCACTGGCACCTTGCCTGCCGATGGCTGGTACTCCTCACGCTGGCGCGCCTGAGCCCATGCATCATCATACAAGGGCACGACGATTTCTTCGAATGGCAGGCCCGATTGCTTGCACGCCAGCCAGCCGCGCAGCGACCAGCTCGAATAATTGCGGTTGCCGATGATCAGCTTCACGATTCCACCCTGTTTTCCACCTGCCGGGCGCCGTAAGCGTTCATCGCCGAGGTGTCGAGGCTGAACGCGATTCGCGGTCAGGGTGACACTGTCACCCAACCACTCGCGATTTTATCACCTATTTTCATCGCATTAAGTCGAGCTGAGTGGGTGACGCTTGCACACCCAAGATTTTTCTCGACCCGCCCGCATCACCGGCTCTTCACCCGCTTGCCCGCGTGGGGGCGGTGTAGCAAAGTGAAAAATGCCCGCGCATCTGGCGGCCTGCGCCGCCGCGGCCTATCACCCACACGCATGAGCCTTCGCCCGTTCCACCTCGCCTTCCCCGTCCGCGACTTGGGCGAAGCGCGCGCGTTCTACGGCGACCTGCTCGGCTGCCCCGAAGGGCGCAGCAGCGAGCAATGGATCGACTTCGACTTCTTCGGCCACCAGATCGTCGCGCATCTGGCGCCCGAGAAAGGTGGCGACGCCGCGGTCAACCATGTCGACGGCCACGGCGTGCCCGTGCCGCACTTCGGCGTGGTGCTGACGTTGGAGGCGTTCGAAGCGCTGGCCGGGCGGATGAGGGCGGCCGGCGTAGCGTTCGAGATCGAGCCTTACACCCGCTTCAAGGGCGA
>NZ_JBGTFM010000446.1:0-2706 GCF_041747255.1 Blastomonas sp.
GCGGCGTCATGCGTTCAGGCAGCCTTGCGCAGTTCGAGCCGGTCCCAGATTTCGACCAGTGCCGCCGTGAGATCGCGCATCATCGCTTCATCATGGTTGGGGCCGGGGGTGAAGCGCAGCCGTTCGGTGCCGCGCGGCACGGTGGGGAAATTGATTGGCTGCACGTAGACGCCATATTCGGCGAGCAGCATATCGCTGATCCGCTTGGCCTTGACCGGATCGCCGACCATCAGCGGTACGATGTGCGTGGTCGAGAGCATCACGGGCAGACCGGCGTCTGCAAACATCGCCTTGAGCCGCGCTGCCGCTGCCTGCTGGCCGTCACGCTCCTCGCTCGACGCCTTGAGGTGCTTCACGCTGGCAAGCGCGCCTGCGACCAGCACCGGCGACAGCGAGGTGGTGAAGATGAAGCCCGGCGCGTAGCTGCGGATGACATCGATGATCCGCGTATCGGCGGCGATATAGCCGCCCATCACGCCGAACGCCTTGCCAAGCGTGCCCTCAATGATCGTTAACCGGTGCGCGGCCTCGTCACGCTCTGAAATACCGCCGCCGCGCGCGCCATACATGCCCACCGCGTGTACCTCGTCGAGATAGGTCAGCGCGTTGTATTTCTCCGCCAGATCGCAGATCGCGTGGATGGGCGCGACATCGCCGTCCATCGAATAGACGCTCTCGAACGCAATCAGCTTGGGCACGTCCGGGTCTTCGGCGGCGAGCAGCTCTTCAAGATGCTCGGTGTCATTGTGGCGGAACACGCGCTTTTCGCAGCCCGAATTGCGGATGCCCGCAATCATCGAGGCATGATTGAGCTCATCGGAAAAGATGATGCAGCCGGGCAGAATCTTGGCGAGCGTCGAGAGCGTCGCGTCATTGGAGACATAGCCCGATGTGAACAGCAGCGCATTGTCCTTGCCGTGCAGATCGGCGAGCTCACGCTCAAGCTCGACATGGTAATGCGTGTTGCCGCCGATGTTGCGTGTGCCGCCCGATCCTGCACCGACATTGTGCAGCGCCTCTTCCATCGCCTCGATCACCTTGGGGTGCTGGCCCATGGTGGGATAATCGTTCGAACACCACACCGTGATCGGCTTGGGGCCATTGTGGCCGTGGAAGCAACGCGCGTTGGGATAGGCCCCCTTGTTGCGCAGGATGTCGATAAACACCCGGTAGCGCCCCTCAGCGTGCAGCCGGTCGATTGCAGCATCAAAAATCTGGTCGTAATTCACACGCGCACCTGTCTATGGCCACCTAACCCGGCGAAGGTTTGTCTCAACATGGCTGCGCGTTTGGTTGCGACGTGTAAACCCGCATCTGCCGGAGGCTCATATAGCAAGTAAAGCGTGCAATTCCAGCGATAACGGCTCGCAACTGCCACCGGCCGCAACCAGTAAACCGCAATAAAATTGATCAGCGTGATCGGCGAAAACGATCAAAGGAAAACGATCAAAGACTGTCAAAGCTGCTGAATCCGCGCTGAGTGAGCGCTGGACGATAGGGGATGACATCGGCTGCCGGGCCGGTAGCAACAAACCGCAGCCCGTTGCCCGCGAACACCTGCCCGCGCGTCAGCCAGGCGATCCGCCGCGCGATTCCCGCCGCGCCATCGACGAAGGTCACCGGCCTGCCCATCGCTGCGGCAAGTTCGTCCTGCACGATCGGGAAATGCGTGCAGGCCAGCACGATGGTGTCGATCGGCACGCCGCGCTGCTGATCGACCAGCCCCGCGATGGCGCGCGCGAAAATCGCCGGGTCGGGGGTTTGCCCCCGCATCTTCATCTCGGCGGCGCGCACCAGTTCGCGCGCACCAAAGCGGATGATCGTCGCATCATCGGCGAACTCGCGCGCGAGATTGTCGACATAGGGCTGGCGCACCGTCGCCTCGGTGCCCAGCACGCCGATCACCCGGGTCTGCGACACTTCCGATGCGGGCTTGATCGCGGGCACGGTACCCACCACTGGCAGATCGAGCGCGGCGCGGATCTGCGGCAGCGCGATGGTCGATGCGGTGTTGCACGCGATGGTGATCAGCCGGGGGCGATAACGCTCAACCAGCCGCCCGAGCAGCGCAGGCACGCGCGCGGCGATCTCCGCCTCGGTCTTTTCGCCATAGGGCAATCCGGCAAAATCGGCGGCATAGACAATCGGCGCGTCGGGCAGCAGCGCGCGCGCCGCGTCCATCACCGTCAGCCCGCCGATGCCGGAATCGAAGAACAGCAGCGGCGCGTCGGCAGCAATGGTCATCTCGGTCATCATCCCGCTCTAGCAGCAGCGCGCAAGCGTTCAACCATGCTTGCCAAAACTGCGCCATTGCCTATGCAGAGCGCAGTCTTTGGCAGGTGTTTGAGGCAAGCGACACATGATGAACGATCTGGCCATGGCCGCCCTTGCCTCGCTCGCTGCGCTGATGGCGATGGGCTATCTGCTGGGCTCGATCCCGTTCGGGCTTATCCTCACGCGACTTGCCGGCGCGGGCGACCTGCGCAGCATCGGATCGGGCAACATCGGCGCAACCAACGTGCTGCGCACAGGGCGCAAGGGGTTGGCGGCGGCGACCCTGCTGTTCGACCTTGGCAAGGGCGCCGCCGCCGTGCTGATCGCAGAGGCGATTGCACCGGGCGCGGGGCCATTCGCTGGGCTAGGCGCGTTTCTGGGGCATTTGTATCCGATCTGGCTCAGGTTCAATGGCGGCAAGGGAGTCGCGAC
>NZ_JBGTFM010000447.1:0-2380 GCF_041747255.1 Blastomonas sp.
CCCGATTCCCGGCCCATGCGGCGTCCGATATATTCCTGCAGTCCGCCATCAATGGTCAGCTTAAGCGGAGTGCCGGGGGTATCGGAACGCACCCCGAGTTCACGCACAATCTTGCCGCGCGCGGTAACTTCGACCTTTTTCGCGCCGGGCTTGCCCTGCAAACGGGGCTCAAAATACTGTTCCAGCCCGTCCTTGCCGATCTTGAACCCCGGCGTGATCAGCAACGGGTTGCGGTTTTTCGCATATTCTTCGGCATTGACGATGCCGACATAGCCCAGCAGATGACCGACCGCCGCGCCAGTGGGGTACTGGCGCGAAAAGCCACGGTGAGGCGCGACGCCCGGCATATCGGGCAGGCGGACGCTCAATGCTGCAAACTGCTCATAGCTCAGGCTCGATGCGACCGGCACCGGCTGAAACCCCTGCGCTTGCTTCATGGCATCGCGCAGGTCGGCGATCTTGTCGGGCGGCAGGTCGAGCAGATCGCGCAGTTGCACCAGGGTGTCGTCAAGATCGCGCACCCGCTGCGGGATAAGATCGACGCGAAAATCCGCTTTGTTGTTGGCGAGCGGCTTGCCGTGCCGGTCAACGATCCAGCCACGGCGCGGCGGGATCAACGTCAGATTGACGCGGTTGCTCTCTGACAGCATTTTGTAACGCTCGTTCTCGGCAATCGAGATATAGGCCATACGCCCTGTGAGCAGCAGGCCAATTGCGCCCTGCGCCCCGCCAATCAACATGGTGCGCCGATTGAACGAAATGTTCAGCGAGTTACGGGTGATCAGCTTGCCGGGCCGTTTCATTGGGGCGCCTAACGGTTCAGGCGAAGATGGTCGAGCCGTGCCACCAGCCGCAGCACCAGCGGATAGAGAGCGACGGTCAGGATCATCTGGGGAAACAGAATGGACACGCGCATATCGCTGACAAGAAAAGTGTTGATTGCAAGACCTCCGGCTAGGGCCAGTATAAGCATGACCATGGCAATGAACCAGTCCTGCCAATAATTTCGCCACATATAGCGCTGTTCGATTAGGTCGAGCGCGATCAGCACCAACGACCACAGCAGCACCGCGCTGCCTACCGGCTGCCCGCTGAACACATCGTCGATCATGCCAAATGGCACGCCTGCCCACACCGGCCAGATTCCGGGGCGCAACATCTGCCAGCTGATGAGGATGATCAAGCCAAAGGGCGGCAGCACTGGCGCGCTGCTGATGATCGGCAAAAGCGGAGTCAGCGATCCGATGATCACCGATGCAATCGGCACTGCGGCCTTGCGAAACGGCGATGCAACGCGGTTCAACCGGGCGCGATATGGGGCGTTCACGGCGTCGGCTCCGCTGGCACCGGCCCGGCCGGTGCGGGATTGTCCAGAGCCGTCTCGTCCAGTTCTGGCTGATACATCTGCTGAACGATCACGAAATCGGTGCCCGCAGGGTTAGCGAGAAGCTTGCCGATGGCACCGTCACTGGTCAGCCGTTCGACAATCGCCACGGGCACATTGGGCGGATAGATGCCGCCATTGCCCGAGGTGACCATGACATCGCCGACCTTGAACGGATTGATGCCGATATCGATCAGGCGAATGTCCATCCGCCCATCGCTACGCCCCTGCGCAAAAGCGACCGTGCCATCGCGCGCGCGGCGCACCGGAACGACATTTTCAGGATCGCTGATGAGCAGGATACGCGCGCTGTTGGGTCCGGTTTCCATCACCCGGCCGATCAGGCCGCGCTGGCCGCGCACGGGTTGGCCACGTTGCACGCCCTGGCGTGCGCCAGCATCCATCATCGCAAAGCGGCGGGTGCTCGATGCGCTGGAGCTGATCAGCCGTCCGGTGGCAACCGGTTGTCCCTCGCGATCGATCAGGCCGAGCAGCTTGCGCAATTCGCGGTTCTCCTGCTTGAGCGCGCGCGCTTCGATCAGTTGCGTGCGGTTGCGCTCGGCTTCGCGCTGCAACGCTGCATTCTTCGATCCGGCGTTGAAATAGGCGGTCACCTCGCGCCAGCCAGATTGCGCACCGATGCGCAACGACGTGAGGCCGCGCGAGGCCGGAGAGGTCACCTCTGCAGCACCGGCGCGGATCGCTGAAAAAGCCGCCGGATCAGCATATGACAGGCCAAGCAGCAACAGCCCGGCAAACGCGCCAGTGAACGCCAGCAGATAGCCGGTGAATATCTGCAACTGCGCCTTGCGGGAAAACCCGGGGCGCCGGTTATGGGGCGGCGCCATGCGTTGAACCCTCTCAGGCAGTCATGAGCACGCCCCGGAAGATCGGATCTTCCATGGCGCGCCCGGTGCCAATGGCCACACAGGTCAGCGGGTCTTCTGCGACCGAGACCGGCAGGCCGGTTTCCTCACGCAAATGCGCATCGAGGCC
>NZ_JBGTFM010000448.1:0-7150 GCF_041747255.1 Blastomonas sp.
GACCGGCAGGACTTCCGTCAGGATCGCCGGGCTGACCGGCAGGACTTCCGGCAGGATCGTCGTGGGGACCGTCAGGACTTTCGCCAGGGCGATGTGACCCGGCCCGAGTTTCGTGCCGAACGTCGCAATGACCGGCAGGACTTCCGTCAGGATCGCCGGGCTGACCGGCAGGACTTCCGGCAGGACCGGCGCCTTGATCGCCGCGATTTTCGGCAGGATCGGCGCTTCGACAACCGCGATTTCCGCAATGATCGTCGCTTTGACAATCGCGGCTTCCGCGCGGACAACCGCAACTGGAATCGTGGCTGGCGCAATGACAGGCGGTTCGACTGGTATGGCTATCGCAACCAGAACCGCAACTTCTTCCGCGCCGGACGTTATTTCGCACCGGTGCGCGGCTGGAACTATCGGCGCTTCAATGTCGGCTTTGTCATCGGCGCGCCGTTCTTCGCCAGAAATTTCTGGATCAACGATCCCTGGTCTTACCGCCTGCCTCCCGCCTACGGCCAGTTCCGCTGGATACGCTATTATGGCGATGTGGTGCTGGTGGATATCTACACCGGACGGGTTGTCGATGTGATCCACGACTTCTTCTGGTAAGCCTCAATACTCACTGCAACGGCCCGCTTCGGATAATCCGGGCGGGCCGTTTTGCGTGACGTGCACTGTGGCTTGACTCGCCGGTGCCAGTTCGCACATCGCTTAGCCCATGCTTGCAGACTTTTTCCATCGCCGCACGCTGGCCCGGTTCGGGCGAACGGTCGGTGCGCGGCTCGATTCGCACCCCCGCGTCCAGCGCATAGACCTGCCCGATATCAGCGTGCCGATGCAGGTTTATGTCTATCAGGACTTTCTATCAAAGGCCGAATGCCGCGGCCTGATCGCGATGATCAACGCTGACGCAGTGCCATCGGAGCTTTACCGCTCCGCGAAGCAGGAGGAAGACGGCTTTCGTACCAGCTTCAGCTGCAATCTCGATCGCTGGGACCCCAATGTGCTGCACATTGATGACCGGATCTGCAAGCTGATGGGCATCAATCCGCGCCATGGCGAAACCCTTCAGGGGCAGCGCTACAAGGTGGGCCAGCAGTTCAAGCCGCATCAGGACTATTTCCACGATACCGAACCCTATTGGCCGCGCGAACGCAAAGCGGGCGGGCAGCGCAGCTGGACCGCGATGGCCTTTCTCAATGAACCTAAGAGCGGCGGTGAAACCGAGTTCCCAAGCCTGCGCTTCAAGATGTTGCCGCGCACCGGCATGCTGCTGATCTGGAACAACATGGGCCCCGATGGCAGACCCAATCCGCACACCCTGCACAGCGGCAATCCGGTGACATCGGGCACCAAATACATCATCACCAAATGGTACAGGCGCGGCCACTGGATCTGATCTAAAATGCCAAGAGCATATATACGATAGTGCGGAGCCAGACGGCAGCACGTTTGGAACCGCCTGCGTTGTAATTCATTCAGGAAAATGTCGGCGACGTCTTTTCAATCCGGCAGGAAGGGCTATATACCAAAGCGCTATCCGGCGCGCACTCGCCGAGCAAGAGGAGAGTTCATGTCCAGAATGAGTATATTGCGCTATACCGGCGTCATTGCCGGCGTCGCCCTGTTGGCCGCCTGTGGTGGTGGCAACGAAACCCCGGCGGCTGATTCAGATGCAACTGCTGCTGCCGATGCTCCTGCAGCCACCCCCAGCCCGGCAGTCGCCGAAGCCCCGGCAGCCGACAATGTCGACACGCTGGACGGCACCAAATTTGCTGATTTCACCGGCAACGCTGCTGAAGGCGAGAAAGTCTTCATCCAGTGCAAGACCTGCCACGTCAAGGAAGCGGGCCAGAACCGCATCGGTCCGTCGCTCGCCGGCATCGTCGGTCGCGCAGCCGGCTCGGTTGAGGGCTTCCAGTATTCGCCGGCCAATGCCAACAGCGGCATCACCTGGTCCCCGGAAAAGCTGTTCCAGTATCTTGAGAAGCCCGCACGCATCGTGCCGGGCACCAAGATGGTGTTTGCAGGCCTGCCCGACGCGCAGAAGCGCGCTGACCTGATCGCCTATCTGCAGCAGCCCTGATTTTACGTCAGCGGCATCTGCCCAAACAAAAGGCCGTCCCTTGCGGGGCGGCCTTTTTTCATGGGCAGGATAAAAACTGGCGCATCCCGGCCAGAGCCGGACGCAAGATCCCGATTTAGTTGAGCCGGGTGCCCAGTTCAGCCACGGTGCGGTTGACCAGCGCCGTGTCGGCGTCTGCGTCGTGATTTTCCGCGATCAGTGCTGCGGCAGCGCCGGTCGCGGCGCGCGCCACCTTGTTGCGGATTTCGGCGACCGCCGCGCGCTCTGCGGCCGCGATCTTGTCGGTTGCCATCTTCTGGCGGCGCACGATCAAATTTTCCGCGTCGAGTCGCGCCTTGGCGAGTATCGCTTCGGCTTCTGCCTCGGCGCGGGCATGCATGTCGGCCGCTTCCTGCGTCGCTGCTGCCAGCTTGGTTTCATATTCGGCGCGCAGCTTTTCAGCGTCGGTGCGCAGCGCCTGCGCCTCGTCGAGTTCGGCCCTGATGCCGGCAATCTTCTTGTCGAGTGATGCGCCGATCGCAGCGGGCACCTTCTTGTACAGCACAATGCCGATCAGGATCAGCATCGCCACCGAAACAAAGAATGTCGCGTTGAGCAGATGCACACCGCCCACCGAAGGCTCGGCATATTCGCCTGCTTCTGATGCCAGAATGAAAAGATCAAGCATCGGCGAGCGCTCCCTTCACGGCCTGGCTGACCTTGTCCGGAGTCACGTTGGCGGATGTCAGCTTGGCAACAATGTCCTGCGTGGCTTCCACCGCAACCGCCTCGATTTCAGCGAGCGTTGCAGCCTGTTGCGCGGCGATCGCCGCTTCGGCCTCGGCAAGATGCGCGGCGATGCCGCCGTCGGCCTCCCGCACGCGCACTTCGGCTTCACGAACGCCCCTGGCCTTGGCTTCGGCCGTCACTGCCAAGGCAGCGTCGCGTGCCTTGGCCTGCGCGATGCGATAGTCTTCCTCGATCTCGTCGGCGCGGGTATGCGCGGCCTTGGCGGCAGCGATGTCACCGGCAACCTTGCCCCTGCGCAGATCAACCGTGCCCTGGATTTTCGGCAGCATCGACCGGCCAATGACAAAATAAATCAGCCCAAAGGTGATCACCAGCCAGAACAGCTGGGAACCATAAGTGGACATGATCTGGTCAATCTGGGGCATGGGTCTGCTATCCGTCGATCAGGGTTTGAGGCATTGGCTGGGCCGGAGCGGCACGATGTCGCACCGCCCCGGCCAGTCAATCAGGCAACGAAGATCAGGATCATCGCCACGACGAACGCCAGCAGACCGAGAAGTTCGGCAGCGGCGAAGCCGATGAACAGGCGGCCCTGCTGGCCATCGGCAGCCGCCGGATTGCGCAGCGCGCTTTCCAAGAACGAACCGAACACGTTACCCACACCGATGGCGGCCATGCCGGCACCGATTGCAGCGAGGCCGGCACCGACCAGTTTTGCAGCTTCTGCGTCCATTGTAATACTCCTTAGGAAACTTGGATTGAGTGAAAAGACAGTGCGAAGAGAGAGACTTAGTGAAGGTTCACCGCGTCGTTGATGTACAGCGAGGTGAGCAGCGCGAAGACATAGGCCTGGACAACCGCGACCAAAATTTCGAGCGCGCTGATGCCGACCATCAGGGTCAGGCTGGGCAGGCCAACCATCAGACCATAGCCAACGCCGGCGTTGGTCGAGTTGATCACAAAGCCCGCGAGCACCTTGAGCAGGATGTGCCCGGCGGTCATCGCGACGAACAGTCGCAGGCCAAGGCTGAACGGGCGGACCAGAAACGACAGCAGCTCGACGACGAAAATGAATGGGATCATCGGCAGCGGCGTGCCCTGCGGTACGAACAGCGAGAAAAAGTGCAGGCCATGACGGCCAAAGCCGACGATCAGCACGATCGAAAAGCTGACAATGGCCAGAATGCCGGTGATCGTCAGATGGCTGGTGACCGTGAAAGGATGTCCGCCGAATACGCCAATGGGCAGCAGGCCCAGGATGTTGGCAAACAGGATGAACATGAACAGCGAGAACACGTAAGGCGCATATTTGCGGCCTTCTGCGCCGATGTTGGCGATCATCATGTCATCGATAAAGCCGGTGAAGCTTTCGACCATCAGCTGCCAGCGGCCGGGCACGAGTTCGCGCTTCATGCCGCCCTGCATGAACACCCACAGGCTCACCAGCGTCAGCAGCATCCACAGCGCGCTGTTGGTAAAGGCGATACTTTGGCCCGCAATGTCAAAGCCGCCGCCGAACACCGGGGCGATCTCGAACTGGTGCATTGGGTCGATTTTGCCTGACTCGGCTGCCACAACTGACCTCTTCGTCTCAATCTTTATGCTCATCCGCCGGGCCTTGCTGATCTTTCAGCCCCGCCGAATATGCGTTCGTAACCCGGATGATATTCCTGAAGGCCACGATGATCCCCAGAACGAGGAACGTGATCAGGAGCCAGGGCGAAGTGCCAAGCCAGCGATCAAACAGCCAGCCGAACAGCAACCCGCCTGCAATCCCCCCCAGCAGATCCGCGAGCACCCGGTTGCCCAACCGATAATTGTTATCGACCGCGTCCGATTTGCCGCTCGCTGCGGCCTGCTCCTTCGCTGCGATGTCACGGAGCCGATCACCGATGCGATCAATCCGCTCGTCTTCACCAAAGGGGTCTTGCCCGGGTTCATCCGCCGCCACTTACGCTTTTCCTCGCTATCGCGCCTCAAGCAACGACATCCGAAAGCCACGCAAAAAAGCGGCGAGCGGACCCGCCAAGGCGCGGCCCGTTTAGAAAGGCAGGCTGGCCAAGTCAATGGCCATGCTGCGCTGCGCCATGGCGCATGAAAAAGCCCGGATTTCACGAAAAAATCCGGGCTCTCTCGATTTTGCTGTGAGCAGTGCGTCAGGGGCAGCGCGTGTCACGCACCGGAGCGCTGGCATCGCGAGTCCGCCACGTGCCATCGGGCGACTGGTATTTCTCGCCCGGCTTGGTGTTGGCGATGGTGTTACAGCCGGTGACAAACGCCATCTGCTGGACCGTCGCCTTCTTTTCCATCGCGGTCGCGGTGTAAAGCTCGCGACGCTGCTTGTTGATATCGCTGACCACGCGTTCGAGCATCGAATCGCCCGATCCGACGATCGCAACATAGCCATCGGGCAATTCGCCGATGGTGCCCGCGGCCTTGGCGCGCGCATAATCAGGATTGGGCGCGGCGAAGGCGGGGCCAGCGAACATCGATCCCGCGATCATCGGCAGCGCGGCCAGTGCCAGCAGGCCCTTGAATGTTGCACGCATCAGAAAATATCCTTGTTCTGTTCAATCAGCGCCTTGGCATCGCCATCGAGCCGGTAGACCACCTCTTGCTTGATGTTGATGTTCAGGTTGATCACAATGGGCTTGTCCGGGGCCGAAATGGTCACACAGGCTGAAGTCAGCAGTGGCAGCAGCAGCAGAACCGCCAGTCGCCTGTTGTCTTCCCCCAGCCTTGCCAACCGCTTCAGCCCCGCACGAACCCATGTGTTCGATAATGTCAGTGGTCGTGTCATCGCATGGTCTCGCTTTCTGCAGGCTGAATATCCGGTTCACGCACTCTGGGGGGCGGCGGCTCTGGATCCGGGCTGGCGGGGGCGGCAGGCGTCTGTCCCGGCAGGATGCCAAACAGCGCCGGATCGGTGATGAAATTGGTGTCATACAAAGAGCGCGTCGATGTCATCAGCTGCAGGAAAGGCGCGGTGATGGTTACGTTGAACTTGATCGGCAGCTTTTCGATCTGCCGCGTCAGGAAGTTGCGCGATGCCCCCGCACCCTGGCTGATGCCGTCGAACTGCACCTTGGTGATCATTTCGCCGTCAAGGTCGCCATCCATCTCGATCACCAGATTGGTGTAGGCGAGCGAACGCAGCGCCCGGAATGCGAAATTGGCCATCGCCCCCATGTCCTCATAGGTCAGCTCCCCCACATAGGCGAGCGTACCCCCGCCTTCATCGACATCCAGTCGCCCGCCCCGGATATGCCCGCCATCCTTATCGAACACGATGGGCAGTGCGCCTGAAAAATGGCCGGTCGCGTTAAAATTGTCGAATTCAAAACGCCGCAGGAACTCGGCGGCATCCACGCTGACCAGCCGAAACGTCAGCGCACGCGGCTGATCGGTGACCATGTCGATCGTGCCCGGATCGAGCCGCAACCTGCCTCCGGCAAATGGCCATTCCCCGCCCTCGATCGCCAGCCGGAAATCAGGCAGCAGCCGGTAGCGGATGATGCCGTCATAAGCAGCAACCCCGGTGTTGATTTCTGCCACATGCACGCTCTGGCCGGGCGCGCTGACCATGCCGAGCAAATCGGTAAATTCGATTTCGCCCGATAGGCCGGTGACCGGGCCGAAGGCGGCGGCAAAGTTGAGCGAATCGGTGCGGAACCGTCCGGTGCTGGCGGTGACCCCGCTGTCGTTCCAGTCGATCCGGCCTGTGCCCTTGATCTGACCGCGCGTATTGGCGACCATCCCCAGTACCAGATTGGAGAGCATTTCAGGGCGCACAGCCTCATCAAAGCGGATGCCATCGACGAACAGATCAGCCTGGCCATTCACCGTGGCCAGATCGTGCGCAATCGCCACCCGCACCACCTCGGCGCCGGTCTGCGGCTCGCGCAGGCGGCCGCTGGCGGTGATCCGGCCATCGGCCAGCGTCAACGCCATGTCGCGGCTGAGCAAAGGCTGAAACCGCCCCGGGACCGTCCGGTCACGCAGCAGCCACTCTTCCCCGGCTACGCTCAGCACCGAATCGGCATAGCTCCAGCTGCCGCTGCCCCGGGTGAGCAGCAGCGGCACCGGACCGATCATCGCCTCAGCATCGGCAAAGCGCCCTTGCAGAGCCTGCCCGAACACAACCGAGAAGTCAGCGGCGGTCAGATGCGTGGCAGAATCGGGATTGCCGATCACAACATCGAGCCCCTTGATATTCACCGTGCCGGGATAGGCGAAGGTCATGCCCGACGCAGCCAGCTTGAGCTGGCTTTGGCCGAGCCGCCCCTGCAGCCGCGAAGCCTGCGGCAAGGTCGCCGCAATGCGCAGCCCGCGCGCATCCTGCCG
>NZ_JBGTFM010000449.1:0-4822 GCF_041747255.1 Blastomonas sp.
GGGGCGGCTGCGCTACAGCCAGGTTCAGCCCGCGCTCGATCTGCTGGAGTCGCGCGCCTTTGGTTTTGGCCTGCTCAATGGCCAGCCCGATGCCGATGGCACGGTGCGTGCCGTGCCGATGGTCATGCAGACTGGCGAGACCATGGTGCCCGGGCTGGCACTTGAAATGGTGCGTGCGGCGCTCGACAGCGACACTGGCACCGATCCCGAAATCAAGCTGTCACCTGGCCATATGCGCATCGGCGCGCACCGGGTGCCGCTCGACCCGCAGGGCCGTATGCGGTTGCGCTTCGGGCAGGTGCCTGAGGCGCATGTCTTTTCGGCGCTGGAGGTGCTGGGCGAGGATTTCGATCTGCAGGTGCTCGCTGGCAAGATCGTCGTCGTCTCGCTGACCGCAGAGGGCACGATCGATATCGTCTCGACGCCATTGGGGTCGGAGATGTTCGGCGTGCTGGTGCAGGCGCAGGCCGCCGATGCGATCCGGCGCGGCGGCTGGCTTGACCGGCCGGGGTCGCTGCAGATGGCCGAATGGCTGATCGGCGTGCTGCTCGCCCTGGCGGTCATGTGGCTGGCGATAAGCAAGACGAAGGCAAGCGCAAGCTGGGGCCTCATGGCTGCGGCTTTGGTTGTATTGCCTGTGGCGAGCGCAACGCTGTTCGTGTTTGCACAGCAGCTGTTCGATCCGGTGCGTCCCCTGGTGCTCGGCGGCGGCACGGCGTTCGCGGTGTTCGCCGCCTTGTTCAGCGAAGCACGGCGTGACCGCGCGAAACTGCGCGATGCGCAGAGCCGCAGCGAGGGCGAACTGGGCGCGGCGCGCGCGATCCAGCTTGGCATGCTGCCCGATCGCAAGGCGCTTGCCGCCATCGATCCGCGCGTCGAGATTGCCGCGCAGCTTGAAGCCGCCAAATCCGTGGGTGGGGACTTTTATGACATCGTGCCGCTCGATGCCGATCGCTATGTCGTGATCATCGCCGATGTCACCGGCAAGGGCGTTCCTGCCGCGCTGTTCATGGCGCTCTCAAAGGCGCTGACCAAAAGCGTCATGTTGCGCAGCGACAGCGATCTTGCCGAGACCGCTGCGCTGCTCAACACTGAACTGATGCGCGACAGCGGCGATCAGCTGGGGCTGACCATGCTGCTGTGCCTCATCGACCTTTCCACCGGCGCGGTCGAGATGGTCAATGCAGGGCACGACAACCCCTTGCGCGTTGCGCCCGACGGCACAGTGAGCGAGGTGGTGCTGGAGGGCGGGCCGCCGTTCTGCATCATGGACTATCCCTGGCCTTCCGAACACACTGTGCTGAAGCCCGGTGAGGCCCTCGTGCTGATCACCGATGGCGTGACAGAGGCGCAAAACAATAGTGACGCGCTGTTCGGCAATGAGCGTACTCGCACGACGCTTGCGACACCGGGGGCGAGCGCCGCCGAGATGGTAGACAGCATCTCGAAAGCGGTGCGGGTGTTCGAGGATGGCGCAGATGCCAGCGATGACCTGACCGTGGTTGCCTTCCGCTATCTGGGTGGTCACTTTGGGTGAGATCGAACGGGTGGCGGTCGCCCCATCAACAAGGACCTAAAGCCGTTGAACAAGATCCCCCGCCCCCGCCGCAGCGCGCTCTACCTGCCCGCATCAAACGCCCGCGCGATCGAGAAAGCGCGCAATCTCCCAGCCGATGTCATCATCCTCGATCTGGAAGATGCCGTCGCACCCGAAGCCAAGCTGCTGGCACGCGAGGCGGCGCTCACCGCGCTGCGCGAAGGCGGTTTCGGACCGCGCGAGGTCGCGATCCGGGTCAATGCGCTCGGCACCCTATGGGGCGCGGACGATCTGGCGGCGGTTGCGTGCTCGGGCGCTGATGCGGTGTTGCTGCCTAAGGTCTATGGCGCGGCCGACATTGACGCCGCCCACGCCGCACTCGCCGCCGCGCCGCCATCGATGCAACTTTGGGCAATGATCGAGACCTGCGCCTGCATCCCGCAGCTCAATGCCATCGCAGCGCGCGGTTCCAGCACCCGGCTGTCGCTGTTCGTGATAGGGGTCAATGACCTTGCCAGGGAAATGCGCGCGCACCTCACTCCTGCCCGCACCCCGTTTTTGCCGATGCTGTCGCTCGCTGTCGCAGCGGCACGTGCGCATGGGCTTTCGATCCTCGACGGGGTGTGCAACGAATTTCGTGACCTGCACGTGTTTGGGGCCGAGGCCGAACAGGGCCTGCTGTTTGGGTTTGACGGCAAAACCCTGATTCACCCCAATCAGATCACCCCATGCAATGCCGTGTTTTCGCCAAGCGCTGATGAACTCGCCTGGGCCGATGCGGTGATTGCCGCCTTTGCTTTGCCTGAAAACGCCGGCAAGGGTGCAGTGCAAGTGGATGGCAAGATGGCCGAGCTGCTGCACCTCGAGCAGGCGAGGCAGCTGCGTGCTATTGCCAGCGCGATCGCGTCCCGCTCCTGAACCAGAGGCCCTGTTCATGCTGCGCTACATCATCGCTTATCTTGCCACCGGCCTCGCCTTTGCGCTGATCGACAGCGTCTGGCTAAAAACGATGGCGACGCGGCTGTATCAGCCGGTGCTGGGCGAAATCCTCGCACCTTCATTCCGGCTCGCCCCGGCAGTGGTGTTTTACCTGCTCTACATTCTGGGCATCCAGATTTTCGCGGTCGCCCCGGCGCTGGCGGATGGCCGCTGGCAGACGGCTTTGGTCAGGGGCGCGCTGTTCGGATTCTTCTGCTATATGACCTATGACCTGACCAATCAGGCGACGTTGAAGTTGTGGAGCACGCAGATCACCGTGCTCGATATCATGTGGGGCACGTTCCTGACCGGATCATCGGCGTTGGCGGGCTTTTGGGCGGCGCGGTCGATCCTGCGGTGATGACGACGGCAGGGCATCCGTGATACACTCCGCACGGGTCGCCGGGGGAGAGAATCGTCATGACATTATCCAGTGCGCAGGTCGTCACCTTCATCATCACCGCCGACAAGGTCGCGTCAGCCGCGTTTTATCGTGACGTGCTGGGCCTGCCGTTCATTGTAGACGATGGCTTTGCCGATGTATTTGATATGGCAGGTGCGACGCTGCGGATCACACACGTCGAAGGCTTTGTCGCCGGGCCGCACCCGGTGCTGGGCTGGAGCGTCACCGATATCGTGTCGAGCGTGCGCGAACTGGCGGGCAAAGGCGTCGCCTTCACCATCTATGAAGGCATGGGCCAGGACGCCGACGGCATCTGGACCGCACCCGATGGCTCCGCGCGCGTCGCATTTTTCAATGATCCCGACGGCAATGTGCTCAGCCTGACGCAGGCCGGATAGGGCCGTTACAACGGCTGCACCAGATGTCCGCCATCGACTGTGATGACGCTGCCGGTCATGAAGCGGCTGGCGTCTGAGGCGAGCAAGAGCAGCGGCCCGTCAAGATCGCACAATTCGCCATAGCGCCGCATCGCGATGCGTTTGCGCAAGGGTTCGCCCGCCTCTCCGGCCAGCTGCGCCCGGTTGATGTCGGTCAGGAAATAGCCCGGCGCGAGCGCATTGACGCGGATGTTGAACCGCGCCAGCTCCATCGCCAGCTGCCGCGTCATATGCAGCACCCCGGCTTTTGACATCACATAAGGCGCGTTGCCGCCGGCGGGCTGATAGCCGGTGATCGACGCGATGTTGATGATGTTGCCACCGCCGGCATCGCGCATCACCCGCGCCGCCTCGGTCGCGACCTGCCACGCGCCCTTAAGGTTGGTGTCCATCACGAAGTCGTAATCCGCCTCGGTCTGGTCGAGCGCGCGCTTGGTCACCGCGACCCCGGCGTTGTTGATACAGGTGTCGATCGCCCCTGCCCCCGCCAGGGCGTCGCGCACCGAAGCGAGATCCGCGACATCCATGCGCACCGCGCTCGCGCTGCCGCTGTCCGCCGCAATTTCTGCCACAAGCGCATCAAGCGCGTCAATCCGCCGCGCGGCAACCACAACATGCGCCCCGCAGCGCGCCAGCAGCCGCGCGAAATGCGCGCCAAAGCCCTCGCTCGATGCGCCGGTGATGAGGATTCGCTGGCCGGAAAGATCTGCGGTTAGACTCATGCGATGGTTCCCTTGCAGGCGTGGGTATTGAAATGATCGGGCGTTAAAAAAACGCGGCTGCACGCGCCACGTCAACAACAAACCCCGCCCCGGTCTTGCCGGAACGGGGTTCAAGTTGCGGTTTCTGATCCCAGGGGATCAGCGGCCAATCAATCGTGGTGTGCGACCAGATTGACCGCCGAATGCTTGCCGCGCCGGTCGACCTCAAGGTCGAACGCCAAGCGATCGCCCTGATTGAGGCCGTTCATGCCCGCACGTTCGACTGCGGAAATATGCACAAAGGCATCGGGCTGGCCGTCATCACGGGTGATGAAGCCAAAGCCTTTCATGCTGTTGAAAAACTTCACCGTGCCCGTGGCGCGTTCGCCGGTCAGTTCGCGCCGGGGCGCCTCTCCGCGCGGAGCGCCGCGATCTCCACCGCGATCTCCACCCCGGTCGCCGCCGCCACCACCATGGCCTTCGCTGACTTCGATCAGCTCGCCATCGACCTTGAGGTCGCTGGCCGAGACCTTGCCGCCGCGATCCACCAAAGTGAACTCAAGCCCCTGACCTTCGGCCAGGTTTGACAGACCCGCGCGTTCGACCGCGCTGATGTGCACAAACACATCCTCGCCGCCATCATCGCGCTGGATAAAGCCGAAGCCCTTCTGGGCGTTGAAGAACTTAACCTTGCCCTTGGCCTCACCGACCACCTGGGTCGGCATGCCACCAAAGCCGCCGCGTGCGCCGCCGCCGCCACCCGGAG
>NZ_JBGTFM010000450.1:0-2192 GCF_041747255.1 Blastomonas sp.
CGAGATTGTCCGCTGTCCAAATCGATTTCAGCTGTCGGCCGATGCGCTTGCGGATCTCATTTCGTCCGGGCCGATGCCGATAGCCGAGAGCACAGCGACGTCGCGTACGATCCCGCCGTGGCGCATCTTCTCGTACCGCGCGTCGAGGATGAGATACTTGATCTGGCCGAGCGGACGGTCGCGCCAAGCCGCCAGATCCTCATCGAGCAGCTTGCCGGCACGACTGACCTGCGAGGATGAAAGGCTCTCGATGCCGAACTCGCGCATCACCGCCTCCACATCGCGGGTGGACCCGAAGTTCGACAACAAATCGCGGAAAATCGCTGCTCGTGATTTCTCGAGTCCATAGTTTTCAATGGGTTACTGCGCCGGACCACCTCGTTCTGGCGAAGTCTTGTTGTAACACGTTCTGCGGTTAAACCCCATTGTGTGTTGCGGTGAAGTGGGTTTATTGTTCGCCCAATGTATACGCGCATCTCAAAGTCAGGCGGTCGCAGCTATCTCCAGCTGGTGGAGGGTCATCGCGACGCGGAAGGAAAGGTCAGGATCAAGGTGGTCGCCAACCTCGGCCGCCTGGACAGACTGTCGCCAGAGAAGCTGGACCCGCTGATCAATGGGCTGAACAGAGCCGTCGGGCGCCTTGAGAACACGGCACATGAGATCACACACGACCCCGCACGCACCTATGGCACCGTCTTCGCACTTCATGAGCTGTGGAAAGATCTCGGGTTCGACCGGGCCCTGAACCGGGCGCTGCGCTCGGGCAAGCGCAGCATCGACGTAGAAGCGCTCGTGCGCGCCATGGTGTTCAACCGGCTTTGCGACGCCACAAGCAAACTGGGCTGCCTGCGCTGGCTGGAAACAGTGGCGATGCCGGCAATGCCGGAAACCGTGACACATCAGCATCTGCTGCGGGCGATGGATGCCCTGATGGACAACGCTGAGGCGGTCGAAAGCGCCCTCGCACGCCAGATCCGCCCGCTTGTGGATCATGAACTCACGATGGTCTTCTATGACCTGACGACCGTGCGCATCCATGGCGAAGCGCGGCTCGAAGATGACATCCGCGCCTTTGGCATGAACAAGGAAACTGGCGGCATCGCACGGCAATTCGTGCTGGGGGTTGTCCAGACCGCTGAGGGCCTGCCGCTCATGCACACGGTCCATCCCGGCAATATGGCCGAGACCAGGACCCTGCAGGGGATGCTCTCGACCGTCATGCAGCGCTTCCCGATCCAGCGCATCATTCTCGTTGCAGATCGCGGGCTGCTCAGCCTGGACAACATCCATCACCTGACAGACATGGCCGACAAGGACGGGCGCAAGCTCGAGTTCATCCTGGCCGTGCCTGCGCGCCGCTACAGCGACCTGCTCGAAACCTTTCAGAGCTTCGACTTCAGCGCAGGCGACGGGCTGCGCGAGGCCAGCTTTGAAGGTCACCGCCTGATCGTTGCGCATGATGCCACACGCGCGCTCGATCAGGGTGAGGCCCGCCGGGCGCGGATCAACGAGCTGGAGGCCATGGGAAACGCCATGGTGGCCAGGCTGGATGCCCAGGACGACGGCAAGAGCGCGCGCGGGCGGCGGGCGTCAGACCGGGGTGCCTATAGCCGTTTCGTGCGTGCCATCGCCGATGCCGAGCTTACCCGCTTCATCAAGGCAGACTTCACCGCAGATCGTTTCAGCTGGGACGTGGACGAAAAGGCGATCGCCCGCGCGGCCCTTTTTGACGGCAAACTGGTCCTGCTGACCAATGTCGCCGAGATCTCACCGGCCGACGCAGTCGCGCGCTACAAGGCGTTGGCAGACATCGAGCGCGGCTTTCGCGTGCTGAAATCCGATATCGAGATCGCGCCGGTTCATCACAGGCTACCTGACCGTATCCGCGCGCATGCCCTGATCTGCTTCCTGGCGCTTACCCTTCACCGCGTCATGCGCATGCGCCTGAAGGCCAGGGGTCATAATGCGAGCCCACAGGTCGTCCTCGACATCCTGTCGCGCATCCAGAAACACACGGCCTATGCCGGAAGCCGCAGTTTCCATGGCATCAGCAAAACCACACCGGAGCAACTGAACCTCTTCGACATTCTCGACCTGCCAAAACCCGCCTGACGGCGCTCCTGTTGTAACATTTTTGGCCATTCGGCCTGAATGAAATCAATTGCTTAGCGGTTTTGCTGTCGAACTTGGGG
>NZ_JBGTFM010000451.1:0-2772 GCF_041747255.1 Blastomonas sp.
CGCCGAGCCTGATACATTCATATAGGCGGCTTCGGGGTCGTTTGCTGACCCGCAGGAATTTTTCGAAAGCGGGGCAAAGCCGCCATTAGCGGCCCGATCTGAGCCGTGACGGCTTCCGACCCATAATAAGTCGTTCAGTGAAATTGGCGCGGATGGCTGCTTTTGACTGGAAGCTGCCGATGAGCCGCCCCGAAACTCCTGCGATATCGTCCACCGCTCGATCTCATAATTAATAGCCAGTTGCGTGGCTTCGATTCGGTGACGCTCAAGATCAGCTACACGATCGCTGGGTCTGCCGAACACAGTCTGCCTAGTTTGCAGAATCGATCTGCAGAACTGGTGCGAACCCGCCGCCGGGTGTTCGCATGTTGGTGGTTTGTCCTTGATAGAGACGCGCAGCCGCAAGCACGGTAGATCCAGCGTAGGTGTAAAGCCTGATATCTGTTTTGAACTCGGTCGTTGATTCGTTTTGCATGACAATCCGGTTGCTCGGCGGCGCATAGCATTGAGCGACATAGTCTCTGCTTTGGATCTCTGCCCGTACTTTGCGGGTGAGCTTCTCGCCTCGGTATGCGGCCTTGCTCCCGTAACCATCGGCCGGTTTGAAAAACAGGTTCCGCCGGTTTGCCCATAAGCTATCAGCATTGACCGGACTGACGATGACAGTCTCTGGGACAGCGAGTTGCAATGCCGCGCGATGCGGCGCCGACAGTCCCCAACTCTTGAGGGCAGCTGGGTCGGACAACAAACTCAGGTTGCGTTTATTGGCCAGCAGTGCATGGTTGTGAGGATTTGGCGATACCACCACAACGCCGCAATTGTAGGCTGCTGCTAGTGCAGCATGGCTGTCTTCGGCCAGGGCAAAATCAACCAGGCGATTGTAGATCAGATCGATTGCTAGCCCATCGAGGGTCAAAGTTGCACCATCAAATCGGAACTTGCCGGGGTCGGCAATGACCGTCCTGATCCCAGCAGCTTCAAGGATTGCTTGTGCCAGCTTAAACTCAGGCAGGAGAAATTGTGCGTCAGGATCATCATCGACAATGGCAATTGTTGATGGGCGGCCCACACCCCTCTGCAGCTGCCACTCGGCGATGAACATGGCGACGACCTGATCAGCAAAATTTTGCTGCGGGGCAATCCGGTCGACCAGGGATTGTACCTGCAGACAACAGGCACGCTGCGCTCTTGCAAGCGCGAAGTTTAGGAACGCGCCACCGGCGTTGGTATTGATCTCGATCAGACGCGGTCCGTCGTCCGTTATATGGAAGTCATAGCCCATCAGGGCGCCGATTGGACCGAAGTCTGCCCGGGCGGTGGGAGGCGCCCATGTCATCGCGGCAGCCACAAACCCGTCTAGCTTCGCTGCTGCTTCTGCCGCTGCGACAACACTTTCCATTATCGCCATCATAACCCTGCTAACAAACACTGGAACGTTCGAGAACAGCGACGGATGGGTACGAGCAAGGTCAGCAGCGAAGCCGGGAAAATCAGCTCCGGCATCGAGCGTCTCCAATAGGACCGAGCGATCGAGGGTAATGCAAAAACAGTCGTGATTGAGCCGGTCAGCCCCTCCACTGCCAACTGCGAGCGCGGACTGTTGCACCGCGTCTGGCGTTTTTACCGCTAACGATTTTTCGCTGAGGCATCGGTCTTTCGTCACTGATTGCCTGCCCAGTTCTCAAGAGCGAGAGCCATATAGCAACGATAGCCAGCTGTCATGATCCCGACGCCAAATGCCCGATTTGCCGTTTGACGAACCAAAGCACCAACAGCGGGACGACCACCCACATCAGCAGCGGCGCAATCCCGATATGCAGCCACGGCGTAACCGGCATCGCAGCAGCGTAGCGCCAGCTGAACACCCCATTCGAGCGTGTCGCAATTATCTCAACGGCGATTGTGATGGCCAAACCAATCAGGACGAATCCGGTGACCTGCGATGACTTTGGCGCGCTAACCCATGCGGTTGATCGCGTGAGCGCAGCTATGATGCCAAACGCGACCAACATGATGACAGCGTCGCCAAAGGTCGCCGCCATGCAGATCTGAATGCCCGTAAGGTGCGACATATCGGATGTGCCTGCGTACAGCCACATCTGGCCGAACTCCCATGGCAGGCTGAGCAACAGCGCAAACACCGCGATGTTGACCGCAGGATGTTCAGCCAGCGGCTTCACAGGTTGGCATTTCTCAGACGAAGGGCATTGCCGACAACCGATATTGACGACAACGCCATGGCAGCAGCGGCGATGGCGGGCGAGAGCAGTAGTCCAAGCGATGGATATAGAACCCCGGCAGCGACGGGCACGCCGATGGCGTTGTAAACGAACGCGAGGAACAGGTTCTGGCGGATGTTGCGCATGGTCGCGCCGCTGAGGCGGCGAGCGCGGACAATGCCGTTGAGGTCGCCTTTGACCAGCGTCACCCCGGCACTTTCGATAGCGACATCCGTGCCGGTGCCCATTGCAATGCCGACATCGGCAGCCGCGAGCGCGGGGGCATCATTGACGCCGTCTCCTGCCATCGCGACAATGCGGCCTTCGGCTTTCAGTCGCGCGACCACGGCGCTTTTTGCATCAGGCAGGACATCGGCCTCCACCTCATCGAGCCCAAGGCGCCGTGCCACGGCTTCTGCCGTGACCCGGTTATCGCCGGTGACCATGATGACGCGAATACCCTCGGCCTTGAGCGCGGCAAGCGCGCTAGGCGTCGTAGGCTTCACCGGATCGGCAATCGCGATGACGCCGGCCGCCTGGCCATCGACAGAGA
>NZ_JBGTFM010000452.1:0-3014 GCF_041747255.1 Blastomonas sp.
AACGCGGTGGACGAACGGTTCTCGATGCCCTGTCGCTCTCGGTCGCTGCGGGAGAAATCTATGCGTTGCTCGGCGGCAATGGCGCGGGCAAATCGACCACGCTATCGGCATTGCTCGGTTTCCTGAAACCTGCATCGGGCAGCATGGCGGTCGCTGGCGTTGACCCCGCGACGGATGTAGAAGCGGCGCGCCACAAGATCGCCTATCTCCCCGAAAATGTAGCGCTCTACGAACATCTGACCGCTCGCGAGAATGTCGAGTATTTTCTGGCACTCGCTGACGAGACGCATAGCAGCGATGAAATTGAAGCTGCCTTCGATGCGGCAGGCCTCCAACCCGAAGCGCGCAACCGTCCGCTTGGTGGCTACTCAAAGGGGATGCGGCAAAAGGTTGCGATTGCACTTGCGGTCGTGCGGCAAGTCCCAGTGCTGTTGCTGGATGAGCCGACATCCGGTCTTGATCCCCGCGCAACTGCCGATTTCAACGCTCTGATCGGGACACTCAAGGAACGCGGCACGGCAGTCCTGATGGTGACGCACGATTTGCTCGGTGCCGCCGATTGCGCCGACCGTATTGGGTTCCTAGATCGTGGGCGCATCGTTGAGGAAGTGGGCCGCACATCGGGCTACGACGTAATGGCGCTCCACCGTCGTTATGGCGAGGCGGTCGCGGCATGAATGCGATCAGGCTGATTGCTGCCGACGAATGGCGGCTGATGCGCCGCAATCGCGTGGCGATGCTGGGGCTCGCGATATTGTCGGCGCTATCCTTGATTGCCGCACTCACCTCAATTGCCCAGCGCGACAATAGCGACGATATTCGCGCCCGATTCCAAACGCAGGCCGATAAGGCATTCGACGGCGCTCCCGCGCGGCACCCTCACCGGATGGTGCATTATGGCCATTTCGTATTCCGCCCGCTACCTGCACTTGCCGCCTTTGACCCCGGCGTCGATGCCTTTACCGGCAACACAATCTATCTGGAAGGCCACCGGCAAAACAGCGCCAATTTCGGTGATGTCCGGCAAAGTTCGCTGCTCGTCCGCTTCGGGCAACTTACGCCCGCCTTTGTTTTGCAGGCGCTTGCTCCGCTGATGCTGATCTTCATCGGGTTCGGGATTGTTGCGCGCGAACGAGAGCGCGGCACCATCCGCCAACTGTTCGCGCATGGCGTAACGGCGCGGCGGCTGCTCATCGGCAAGACGCTTGGCCTTGGCGGTATCGCCGCGCTGATGCTGGCCCCCGGCGCGTTAGCGCTTGGTTGGCTTGTCGTGGCGGAGGGCGCGCCGCTCCTTCCATCACTGGCGCTGCTCGGCGGTTACACCGCCTATCTCGCTGTTTGGGTCTTGTTGATCATCATCGCCTCATCTCTTGCTGCCCATGCCCGCACCGCACTCATGGCGCTGATCGGCATCTGGGCGTTCACGGTCATCCTGCTGCCCCGGATTGCGCCCGATGTTGCGCTTGCCAGCAATCCTGCGCTAACCCGTCTCGAAACCGATATTGCCATCGCAGAAGATTTACGCCGGATGGGCGATAGCCATAATCCCGACGACCCGTTCTTCTCCGCGTTCAAGGCGCGCACGCTCAAGCAATATGGCGTTGAGAAAGTCGAAGACCTGCCGGTCAACTATGGCGGGTTGCTGGCAGTCGAAGGCGAAGCGCTGACCTCCAAATTGTTCGATGATTATGCAAACCGGCAGTTCGCCGCGCAAAAGGCGCAAAGCGGCCTGAAGGACACGATTGGCCTGTTCAGCCCGACTATCGCGTTGCGGCGCGTGTCAATGTCGGCATCGGGCACCGATCTGGAAGGCCATCGCCGATTCCTTGCTCAGGCTGAGGCTTACCGCTTCGCCATTGTCCAGCAACTCAATCAGTTGCAGGCGACCAAAGTCACTTACGCCGATGACCGCAACCGCAACAAAGACCCGGAGGCGGCCAAGCGCGTGCGCATTGATGCAGAGAACTGGAAAGCGATACCCGATTTCCGTTACAAGGCGTCATCGATCTCCGATCAGATGCGAACTGCGCTTCCCGGTCTCGTAATCCTGTTCGGATGGCTACTCGCGCTCGGCTTTGGCATCCGTCTTGCGACGCGCCGCTTGGGAGAAGCAGCATGACCGGCAGCACGATGAGCTTGGGGCAACACGAGTTGCGCCTGTTCCTCCGCCAGCGGCTCGCACTTCCGATTCTTCTGCTGACGGCTTTGCTTTCCATCGCCAGCGTGTGGGCAGGCATGGCCGAAGTCGCACGGCAGAATAACACCATTGCGCGCATACAGCCGCAACAGGCGAGCGATGTCGCTGCCATTGCCAAATGGGCGTCTAAGGAGGGGAATGCGGGCGAAGCCGCCTATTATACCTTTCACGCCACTTGGGACGCGCCGTCGCCGCTGGCCTTTGCAGCGATCGGGCAGAGAGATGTTGCGCCCTACATCTTGCGTGTGCGTGCTTTGGGCTTGGAAGCGCAGCTTTACGAAAGCGAGAATTACAATGCCGAACTGGCACTGCCGGGGCGGTTCGATTGGGCGTTCGTCCTCACGTATCTCGCTCCGCTGTTCGTCATTGTTTTGCTTCACGATCTAAAGTCGGGCGAACGCGAAGCTGGGCGCATTGGCTTGCTTGCTGCAATGGCGCGAAACGAACGCGCCTTGTGGCGGCGGCGGATTGGCTGGCGGCTGGGCCTCTTGCTCGCCGCACTGCTTATTCCGTTCGTGATCGGCGCAGTGCTATCAGGAGCGGGGGCATTCGCAATCATGTCCTTCGCCATCGTAGCCGTCGCCTACCTGCTATTTTGGGCGGTGCTGTGTCTATGGGTTGGCAGCCGGGACTGGAGTTCGGTCACCAATGCTGCGACCCTCGCCGCAAGCTGGCTCGTGCTGACGCTCATCCTCCCGGCACTCGCGAACCTTGCGATCAATGCCGCAATCCCCGTGCGTCAAGGCGTCGAATTGACTCTCGAACAGCGCGAGAAAATCCACGGTGGCTGGGACAAACCCCGCGCAGAAACGATGCA
>NZ_JBGTFM010000453.1:0-2911 GCF_041747255.1 Blastomonas sp.
CTCCTCCGATTGCGCGCTGCTGTGCATTGCCAGCCTCGAAACGCTCGATCAGGCAGATGCGCTGCTGCAGGCACGCGATGTCCATTATGTCATCGGGCGTGACACAGCGCAGATCGGCGCGGCGCTGGCGGAGATCGCGGCATCGCGGGCGCGGCCTGCACTGAATGACCGCGACAGCGACGAACGCGCGCGGTTGCAGGCACTGGCGGACGATCTGGCGCGGCTTGCAGAACAGCTCGCTGCGCTGTCGCAACCGGGGACAGGCGATGATGATGACGATGCCGCGGATGACGCCGCCGACGCAGTACCCTCGCTGGCTGATCCGTCGCACGCGTTCAGGGCCGAGCCTCAAGAGTATGCGCGCGCGCAGTCTGCGGTAGGGGCCCGCGAACTCCGCGAACTGATCGCGATGCGCCGCTTGCGCGGGCGCTTTTTTGATCCCGTCCTGTTTGCTGATCCGGCATGGGACATGATCCTCGATCTCAGCGCCGCGCGGCTGGAGGGCAAAACGGTATCGGTATCCAGCCTGTGCATCGCATCGGCCGTACCGCCGACCACAGCGCTGCGCTGGATCAGGCTGATGACCGAGTCAGGTCTGCTGGAACGGCGCGCCGATCCGGCGGACGCGCGCCGGGTTTTTACGGCACTGTCAGACAGCGCCTGGGCGCAGATGAAGGGCTGGCTGGCGGCAGCAGCCGAGCGCGGCGCCTTCGGCATCTGAGCTTGACAATGGTCGCCACGTGACACCGCTTGCCGCCAGCACTGGTTCGACCTAGTCTGGCAGGCATGACAGCACCGTTCACAGAACTTAATGATCGGGCGCGCGATGTTTTCCGGATTGTCGTGGAAAGCTATCTGGATACCGGCATCCCGGTGGGGTCGCGCACGATCTCAAAATCATCGATGGTCAACCTGTCGCCCGCATCGATCCGCAATGTCATGCAGGACCTTGAGGAGCTCGGCCTGCTCGCCGCGCCGCACACCAGCGCCGGGCGAATGCCGACCGAACAGGGCCTGCGGCTGTTTGTCGATGGCATGATGCAGGTTGCCGAACCTTCGGTTGAGGAACGCGCGGCGATTGAAAAGCAGCTTGATGGTCACGGCCCGATTGAGGCGGCACTGGCGGCGACGACGCAGGCGCTGTCTGGTCTCTCGGCCTGCGCGGGTATCGTCATGGTGCCGCAGCGCGAGCCGGTGCTGAAGCAGGTCAGCTTTGTCCGGCTGTCCGATCACCAGCTGCTCGCGATTGTCGTTGGTAACGATGGCAGCATCGACAACCGCGTGCTCACCATCGATGGCCGGGTGTCAGACAGCGCGCTGGAGCAGGCGGGCAATTACATCACCGCGCGGCTTGCCGGGCGCAGCCTGTCGCAGGCGTTTGCCGCGATTATGACCGAGATCAATGCCGAGCGGGCGGCGGTCGATCAGGCGAGCGCCGACCTGATCCGGCGCGGGCTGGCTTTGTGGTCGCGCGACGGATCGGATCGCCCGGTGCTGATCGTGCGCGGCCAGGCCAATTTGCTCGACAACGATGCGGTGGCCGATCTTGAACGGGTGCGCCGTCTGCTCGATGAGCTTGAAGCGATGCAGGATATTGCCCACTTATTGGACAGCGCGCGCGGCGCCAAATCCGCCCGCATCTTCATCGGCGCTGAAAACAAATTGTTTTCGCTTTCGGGATCATCCGTGATAGCGGCGCCGTATCGTGATGGAGAAGGCCGGGTGGTGGGTGTCGTCGGGGTTATCGGCCCCACGCGCCTTAACTATGCACGGATTGTGCCGATGGTGGATTTTACCGCGCAAAGCCTTTCCAGACTTTTGAAATGAGCAGGACCAGATGTGATTCAGGACGACACCGTGATCAGTGAAGACGCCAACAAGGATGCAGAAAACGACGCTGAGGTCGCGGCCGAGCTTGCCGGCGTCCCCGACAGCCTGACTGAAAGCGGCGACGACGAAGCGGCGCTGCAGGATCGGATCGCCAGCCTTGAAGCGCAGCTCGCCGAAGCCAAGCAGGATATGCTTTATGCGCGCGCCGACACCCAGAATGTCCGGCGCAGGCTTGAGAAGGACGCACAGGATGCGCGCGCCTATGCCGCCACCGGCTTTGCCCGCGACATCCTGTCGGTATCAGACAACATCACCCGCGCGCTGCAGGCGATCCCCGAGGATGTGCGCGGCGATGAAAAATGGAAGGGTCTGGTCGTCGGGCTGGAGGCCACGGGCCGCGAGATCGCCAATGTGTTTGGCAAGCATGGCATCACCCGCATTGCCAGCGTCGGCCTGCCGCTCGACCCCAACCAGCATCAGGCGATGATTGAAATTCCCAGCGAAGACGCAGAACCGGGCACCATTGTGCAGGAGATGCAGGCCGGGTTTATGATCAAGGATAGGCTGCTGCGCCCGGCGTTGGTGGCGGTCGCCAAGAAGCCCGACTGATCCGCTGCGCGCGGATCAGACCGGAAACGGCAAAATCTGGCGATATGTGGCAAGCGGCGGGGCACCGGGCACATTGTGCCCCTGCCGCAGCAGGAACGCATGGCGCACCAGCTCGGCCTGCTGCTCAAGCCCGTATTTGCCAAACGCCTGCCCGGGCTTGATGCTGTAGTCATAGCGGCAAAACGGATGGCGCTTCAGCGGCAGGAAAATCCCGCTCTGGTGCTGCCACACATGTACCATTTCATGAATGAACAGCCCTTGCCGTGAGGGCGAGGCGCAGCTGAAATCGTCGCAATAGGCGCTGCCGCCGGGGTGGAAATGGATGTGGCCCAAAGGCGCCATCACCACCTTGCGTGGTTGAAAGAAAATCCATTTGCGGCGGCGGATGCGGACCTGGTCATAAGCAATTGTGTTGCCGAAAACCGATCGCGCCAGATCGACCTCCGCCTTGCACAGCGGACGGTCGATCAGC